>JBBFMI010000116.1:0-6458 GCA_037478635.1 Candidatus Geothermincolales bacterium
TTCGCCGCCATGGGCATCACCTTCGAGGAGGCGGAGTTCTTCATCCAGGAGTTCCGGAACACCGGGGCCATAGAGAGGGCGGTGCTCTTCATCAACCTGGCCGATGACCCGGCCATAGAGCGCATCGCCACCCCGAGGATGGCGCTGACCGCCGCCGAGTACCTGGCCTTCGACCTGGACATGCACGTGCTGGTCATCCTCACCGACATGACCTACTACTGCGAGGCGCTGAGGGAGGTCTCGGCTGCCCGGAAGGAGGTGCCGGGCAGGCGCGGCTATCCTGGCTACCTTTACACCGACCTGGCCACCATATACGAGAGGGCCGGGAGGATAAAGGGCGCCAGGGGATCCATCACCCAGATCCCGGTCCTGTCCATGCCCGACGACGACAAGACCCATCCCATCCCGGACCTGACCGGTTACATAACCGAGGGTCAGATTATACTGTCCAGGGACCTGCACCGGCGGGGCATATACCCCCCCATCGACGTCCTACCCTCCCTTTCCCGCCTGAAGGAGAAGGGCATAGGTCCAGGGAAGACCCGGGAGGACCACTCTCCCCTCTCCAACCAGCTTTTCTCGGCCTATGCCAGGGGCAAGGAGGCGAAGGAGCTGGCGGTCATCCTGGGCGAGGCGGCGCTCTCCGAGGAGGACAAGCTCTTCGTCAAGTTCAGCGACGCCTTCGAGGACCGTTTCGTGCGCCAGGGAGAGTACGAGAACCGCAGCATCGAGGATACCCTCGACCTGGGATGGGAACTCCTCAAGATACTCCCCAGGTCCGCCCTGAAGAGGGTCAAAGAGGAGCACATCAAGAAGTACATGGACCGGGAGGCCGTGGAACGGGAGGCCGTTTAGATCTACCGAGGAGGAGAAGTTGGCCAAGCTCCAGGTGAACCCCAACCGGATGGAGCTTCTGAAGCTGCGCAAGCGGCTGGCGGTGGCCGAGCGCGGCCACAAGCTCCTGAAGGACAAGCTGGACGAGCTGATGAAGAGGTTCCTCGAGATGGTAAGGGCGGCCCGGGCCCTGAGGGAGGAGCTTGAAGGCCGGCTCATGGACGCTTACATAATCTTCGCCCTGGCCAGGAGCGAGATGATCACCGAGGAGGCGGAGGCGGCGTTGTCGGTCCCCACGGCCAGGGTGGAGGTGGATGTGGCGGACAGGAGGATCATGGGGGTAAAGATCCCTCACTTCGAGGTGAAGATGGAGGGAGGTTACGACTGTTACAGCTATCTCACCACGCCCTTCTCCATGGACGCCGCGCTGGAGAACTACCGCGAGCTGCTTCCCCGGTTGGTGGAACTTGCGGAGACGGAATACGCGGTGGAGCTCCTGGCCCAGGAGATCGAGCGAACGCGCCGGCGGGTTAACGCCCTGGAGCACGTCCTCATTCCATCCCTGAGGGAGACCATCACCTACATCACCATGAAGCTGGACGAGATGGAGCGTTCCTACCGCACGCAGCTCATGAAGATAAAGAGCCTGCAGGAGGAAGCGGCGAGGGATTGAGGCCCGCCGTCCCTCGATCATGCCTGAAGATATAATGGCCAATGGCGTCTCCCACCCCACGCCCACTCTCCGATTGAGACGGCGGATATTTCGCATTGAGGCAGCGAGGACAAAACCCCCGACCTTTCGTCCAAGACCCCGTCCTTCCCGGTTCCCGGATCAAAGACGTCGGCCTCGTTCACCGCTTTCCCCTCGTTTCGTGGGGTTTTTCCCTGCCTCGGGCGAGGGAACCTTTTTCCTACGATCCCCGGGCATGGCAACCCGGGCCGGAAAGCCAATGGACTGGGTGAAAAGGTCACTTCGATGGCCGTAAGCAAAGTCGTAGGCCTCATTCGCCGTCTTCATCTCGTTTCGTAGGGTTTTCCTTGCCTCGGGCGAGGAAACCTTTTTTCCTACGATCCCCGGGCATGGCAACCCGGGCCGGAAAGGCGATAGACTCGCTGAAAAGGTCCCTTCGATGGCCGTGAAGGTAGATCCAGTTGGATCTCTGTCAACTCCACTGGATCGATGCTTGGTTCGCTTTGACAGGGCCCTCGAGCCCTCCCTATACTCGTCATAGGGACCGGATCGGGTTCTGCCGGCGTGAAGCCGGGACGTCTGCTCGAAAATGATCAAGGGCTGCAAGGCAAAACCGCGCTCGCGAGCCATCAATCGCCTGATGAGGAGGTCTCCTTGCTTAGAGAGCTTTCCCTCCGGATAATCGACCAAGAGGAGCTGTTGGCCGAGGAGGCCCAGCGAGAACTCGAAAGCCATCTTCCCACCTTCGCCGGCCTTTCCCGGGAGGCCAAGCAGGACCTCCACCGGGTCTTGGTGGAGGTCCTGCGTCACACGCTGGACTTCATGATAAACGAGGGCCTGGACCGGGAGGAGCTATACGCCTTCGCCAGGGCCCTTGGCCGCAGAAAGGTCATCCAGAGCATACCCTTCGCCGACCTGGTGAGGGCTATTTTCATCATCGAGAGGGTGGTGTGGGATCATATAGCCCCCGAAGCGGTGGGCATGGACCTGGAGCCCCGGGATTGGCTCCGCATCCTCGAGGTCCAGAGCGAGCTCAACTCCCACGTCATCGCCGCCCTGAGCGCCTCTTACCTGGAGGCGAAGGACGAGATCATTTCCCGCCAGCTTAGGGAGCTGCACAGGCTCATGGAGGTGGGAAGGACCATCATGTCCACCGTGGACCTGGAGAAGGTCTTCCTCCAGATCCTCGAGGTGGCGATCGAGCTCATGCGCACCCCCATGGGGGCCGTTTACCTGCTGGAGAAGGGCGGGGAGGAGCTGAGGCTGGTGGCCCAGGTGGGCCTTCATCACGTGTGGGGGGAGGGCAGGAAGGTGGCCCTGGAGAGGTCGCTTCTCAACGAGGCCATAAGGGAGAGGGCGCCGGTCAGCGCCGTCGACGAGCGGCTCTCCGGGCTTTCCCTTCCCCCGCCGGCCATGGGGGGCACGGTGAGGTCGGTCCTCTCCTGTCCCATATTGAAGGATCAAGTGCCCATCGGGGGCTTGGAGCTCTACGACGTGGAACCCCGCGTGTACGAGAGGGTGGAGATGGCCCTGCTGGCCGCCTTCGCTCCCCAGGCTGGCGTGGCCATCGAGAATGCCCGACTCTTCCACATGGAGAGGAGGAGGCGCTATCAGCTGGCGGTTATGAAGGAGATGGCGGAAGAGTCAGCTTCGGCGGTGCGTTTCAACCATGCCGTGGGCATCGTGACCCGCAAGATGGCCGAGCTGGCGGGAGTGAACCGATGCCTCCTCTTCCTCTATGACCCCGATAGTGACCAGGTGGAGTACGTGTGGGGTCACGGAGTATCCTCCGCCGCCAGCGAGAGGATGAGGGATGTCCGCTGGAAGCCGGAAGAGATGGACCAGCTTTCCAGGCTGGCATTGAGGGAGGGAGTGCCCCTTTTCGTGGAGGATACCTTCACCGACCCCCGGGTGAACGCCGAGCACATGAGGTTGTTCAAGATAAGGTCCTGCCTCTCCGTGCCCCTCTTCTACAAGGGCAAGGTGACCGGCTTCTTGATACTGGGGAGCTCCTCCAAGAGGCCTCCCTTCCAGGAAGAGGAGCTGGAGATGATCACCGCCGTGGCCTCCCAGGCGGCGGTATCGGTGGAGCAGGCCAGGCTGAGGAAGAGGGTGGCGGAGAGGGAGAAGCGGCTCCAGGAGCTGGAGGCGGCGGAGAGGGTCTTCAAGGAGAGGGAGCGCAGCGAGGCCATCATCGACGCCAACCCCCAGGCCATCATGGTGGTGGACCGGGACCGCTTGATCACCGTGTTCAACCCGGCGGCGGGCGCCCTTTTCGGGTGGAGGAGGGAAGAGGCGGTGGGAAGGCACGTGCACGAGTTGCTGTACGGGGAGGAGAACCCGCCTCAAGGCGCCTGTACCCGGGAGGGATGCCCGGTGGACCGGGCCTTCCGCGGGGAAAGGGCGGAGATAAAGGAGATGGAGTACGTAAGGCCCGACGGGACCAGGATATGGATCAGCGGGACTTTCTCGGTGATCCGTAACCGGCGGCGACAGATAGAGAGCGTGGTGTGCGTTTTCCGGGATATCACCGAGGAAAAGAGGCTACAACACCTGGCGCTCGTGGACAAGGAGCTGGATATCGCTTCCCACATCCAGGGTGCGTTGCTGCCCGACGGCCCCCTGGACACCGACCGGGTTAGGGTCGTCGCCCACCAGGAACAGGCGAGGATAGTGGGAGGGGACTGGTACGATTACTGGATCGCCGGGGGCAAGCTCTACCTGGTCATCGGCGACGCGGCCGGTTCGGGCATCCCCGCTGCCCTGCTCTCCACCTTGGCCATGAGCGCCATCCGGGCCGAGGCGGATTCCGGTTCCGACCTGGTGGAGGTTTTGCGCAAGGCCAACCGGGCCATCGTTCCTCACCGCCTCGAGGACAGGTTCGTGACCGTGTTCCTGGCCGAGCTCAACCTCGAGACCCTCCGATTGAGGTACGTGAACGCAGGCCATAACGATCCTTACCTCATCCGGGGCGGCACCGAGGTAATCCCCCTGGAAAGCGCGAGAAGGGCGGTGTTGGGTGCCTTCGACAGCCCGGAACTGGAGGTGACGGAGCGGGTCCTGGAAAGGGGGGACAGGATCTTCCTCTACACTGACGGCGTGGTGGACTGTCGTGACAGCAAGAGGAGGCCCTTCGGCGAGAGAAGGCTCCGCCGTTTCCTGCAACAGAACGGGTCCCGCAAGGGGGAGGCCCTGGTGAGAGACCTGGTGAAGGGCCTCAACGACTATTCCGGCGGTTTCGTGGGGGACGATTTCACCATCGTGCTCTGCGACGTCAAGCCTTGAAGGGGATCAAGCCGTGAAGGGGCTCCCCTCCGCATGGCCGGGAGTCGGCCCGGGGAAACCGGTTATGATGTCGGCACCCGGGTGGGATGGTCTCATGGTTATCCCGTATCGCCACTATGCCGTGACTACCCTCAAGGAAAGGATGAGCCTACCGCTCGATGACCCCGATGGAACAGTGGCCTCCGGACCTCCCGTTCCAGTACATGGCCCTTTCGGCCACCAACGGTTGACTGGAGACCACCTTGACGCTGAACTCCGTGTTTCCCACCACCTCGGCTGCGTTGATGGTGAAGCGGGAAAGGCCGCCCACCGCGTATTCCCGCTGCAGCGTGCGGCCGCCGGGTAGCATGAAGGTCACGGTGGTAGCGGCAGGACGCGGGTTCGGGTTCTGGAGCAGTATCCAGGTCTCGAAGCCCTGGTCCGTGTACCCCTCGGCCAGGCACCAGGCGTATTCCGGGGCAGGAGTCCCCAGGGAGGCGTGGCCGTCGCTCCTTCCCCCCCAGTACATGGCCCTCTCTGCCACCACCGGCAGGTCGGATTCCACCCGTATCGAGAGTTCCCTTCCGGGGAGGAGCTGATGAACCGGGATGGTGAAGCGGCTCCTCCCGGCCACGCCGTAGCTCCTGGCGGTCACGGTCCCGTCCCGCATCATGAAGGCGACCCTCACCCTTGCCGTCCGGTCCTGGGGGTTCTGGACCAGCAGCCATTCCTCGAACCCCTGGTCGGTGTACCCTTCGGCGAAGTACCAGGAGCGGGAGGGCGAGCGAGCCCCGATGGAGCAGGTGCCGCTGCGCATGTCGTTGAGGTACTGAGCCCTCTCCACCACCACGGGGCGGTCGCTGGTGATCAAGGCGCTCACCTCGTGGTCGGGAAGGAGATCGTCCACGTGGATGGTGAACCGGGAGCGCGGCCCTACCCTGTAGCCGCGGTCCAGCGTCTGGCGGTTCGAGGTCTGGAACTGCACGTTTATCGTGGCCTCCGTCTCTCCCGGATTCTGCACCAGGATCCACTCGTCGAAGTTCCCCCCGGTGTATCCCTCCGCCAAGTACCATGTGGTGGAGGGCGAGTCCGTCCCGATGGAGGCATGGCCGGCCTTCCTCCCGTTCCAGTACATCGCTCTCTCCGCCACCACCGGGGCGCTGGCCTCCACCATGATGGAGACCTCCGAGGCGGGGAGTATCTGGTCCACCGATACGGTGAAACGGCTGCGGGGAGCGAGAGTGTAATCCCGGGTGGAATTGGCGCCACCTGGTTGCATGAAGGTCACTTTTGCCTGGGCGGCCTGGTCGGATGGGTTCTGTATTAGGAGCCAGGTCTCGAAATCGCCGCCGGAAGGGTTGGAGCCGGTGTATCCCTCCGCCAGGTACCAGGTGGTGGAGGGAGTGGGCAGGTTGGTATTGACTCCCACCGGAAGGGCGACGGAGGGAGTCATCGAAGTCTTGTCGGAGGCGCGGGCCTCGATGTGGACGGTGAAGGTCCCATCGGCCACCGGGTTGCCCCTTTCGTCTCTGCCGTCCCAGGTGAAGCCCCTGCTTCCCGCTGCGATCCGGCGGATTACCTGGCCGCCCGCCATGATGAGGGCGCTCCTCACCGACCCCTCGGGGGCCCGGTAGCTGACCCGTATGCTCGGTCCGCTTCCCGGACGGCA
>JBBFMI010000117.1:0-6438 GCA_037478635.1 Candidatus Geothermincolales bacterium
CCTGGTCGCCGTCCACCAGGTCGCCCACCTCGTCCACGGCTATCAGCCGGTCGGCATCCCCGTCGAAGGCCAGGCCCAGGTCCGCTCCATGGTGGAGGACGGCCTCCCTGAGGGCGTCGGGCCGGGTGGCGCCGCACTCCCGGTTGATGTTAGTCCCATCGGGCTCGGCGTTGATGGCGATCACCTCGGCGCCCGCCTCCCTGAGCATGCGGGGGGCCAGCTGGTAGGCGGCACCATGGGCGCAGTCCACCACGATGCGGTAGCGGGAAAGGTCGCCGGGGAGCAGGTCGAGGAGGAAGGAGAGGTAATCCTCCTGGGCCTCCTCGGCCGCCTCCACCCATCCCACCTCGGTGCCTTTCGGCCTCTCGACCTCTCCACCGTCGAAGACCAGCCTCTCTATCCTCTCCTCCACCTCGTCGGGCAGCTTGAAGCCCTCCGAATTGAAGAACTTTATGCCGTTGTCCTCGGCGGGGTTGTGGGAGGCCGAGATCACCACTCCCGCGTCGGCCCCCGACCTGCGGGTGAGGTAGGCCACCGCCGGCGTGGGCAGCACGCCCAGCCTGCGGCAGGTGCCGCCGGCGGAGCATATGCCGGCGGCCAGGGCTGCCTCCAGCATGTCCCCGGAAAGCCGGGTATCCTTTCCTATCAGGAAAAGGGGGGCGGCCTTGCGCTCGCCCAGGACGGTCGCTGCCGCCCATCCCACCTTCATGGCCAACTCGGGGGTGAGCTCGTGGTTGGCCGTTCCCCTGATGCCATCGGTCCCGAAAAGGCGGGTCCTCGACCAGGTCTCGGATTTCATACTCCCCCTCCGTCTTCAGAAGGACTATATCATCGCCCGCCCCGCAACTTCAACGCCGGCCAGGATCGCCTTCGCCGGCCATCCCGTTTCCCGGAAGGCCTCCCCGGCATGGCCACGGGCCGAGGGCCCTGGGAAGGAGCGATCAGTTGCAGCCTTCCCCATCCGGATACTTGCCGGGCAATGCCACCCTCGAACGCGAAGGGCTGGCGCTCGCTTGCTCTGCCCCGATTCCAAGTGGACGCTGCCGGGGCAACCCAGGTTCCCGCGGGCCCTCCGCGACCAAGCCGAGACCGCCCCTGACCCATACTTCTCCAAAACAAGGGGGGCCACCTGCGTGGCCCCACCCCTTGGTCTACTGTCTTGATTCCTGGCCCTTGCGGAATCCTTGGCCTTAACGCTTGGAGAACTGCGGCCGCTTCCTGGCCTTCTTGAGGCCGTACTTCTTACGCTCCTTCATGCGGGGATCGCGCCTCAGCAAGAGGGCCTTCTTGAGCTCCGGCCTCAAGGTCTCGTCCACGTCCACCAGGGCCCGGGCTATCCCCAGGGAAAGGGCGCCCGCCTGGCCCGATATGCCGCCGCCCTTTATGGTGGCCCTGACCTTGTACCTCCCGATGGCGCCGGCCACCTCCAGGGGCTTGAGTATCTGGGCCCTCAGGGTCTCCCTGGGAAAGTATTCCTCCAGGGTCCTGCCGTTGATGTCGAACTCGCCCTCGCCCGGATAGAGCCAGACCCGGGCCACGGCCTCCTTGCGCCTACCAGTCCCGTATCCCAATGGCTCCGGCAAATCTTTCACCTGCCTTCCATCACCGCGAAGCGGCCGTTGACCTTTCGGCCGATCAGGAACCCAGCTCCAGTCTCTCCGGCTTCTGCGCCTGGTGGGGGTGATCAGGCCCGGCGTAGACGTGCAGCTTCTTTATCATGGCCCTTCCCAGGCGGTTCTTGGGCAACATCCCCCTCACCGCCTTCTGCACCACGAATTCGGGCTTGGTCTTGAGCAGCTCCTCGTAAGGCGTGGCCTTTATGCCCCCGGGATAGCCGGAATGACGGTAGTATATCTTCTTTCTGTCCTTGTCGCTGGTGAGCTGGACCTTAGAGGCGTTGACCACGATGACGTGGTCTCCCACGTCCATGTGGTAGGTGAACATGGGCTTGTGTTTTCCCCTCAATATCCTGGCGACCTCGGAGGCGAGTCTTCCCAGCGTCGCCCCCTCGGCGTCCACCAGGTACCACTTTCTCTCGATATCGGCCTTCTTCACGCTGTATGTCTTCATCTCGAAATCAGCTCCGTTCGGGCTCCTTCCCGGGAATAAGCACAGCAAATCTAAATATTAGACGCGTAAAAGCGCGGTGTCAACCGGATTATCCTGGTACGTGAGCGGGCATCCGGGAGGGCCCTGGACTCGATAGACGAGGGGTCAATAGCCGGCCTCCAAGGCCTTTATTCAAGGGTTCAGGCCAGCCGGGCCCCCGGCCGGAAAAGAATCTTCCGGAAAACCTCTCAGGGAAACCGAGGACGCACGGGGGGCAGGGGCCTTCCCTTCCGTGTCCCTCTGTTCTCAGGCTCAAGGTGGTGGGATGAGAGGCAACCGTGGCAACCTCGATGACCGGAGACGATGAAGGAATGACAGTGCCCTTTCTCGGGGAAGTCGAGGAGGAACGGGGGAAGGGGCCTTCCCTTCCAACTTGCCCTGCCCGTCAGGCTCGCGTACATGGAATAGAAGGCCACCCCGGCCCCAGCGAGCACCAGCATGGGATACAAGGCGGCAATGCCGCATGTCAGGGAAACCGAGGACGCACGGGGGGCAGGGGCCTTCCCTTCCAACTTGCCCTGCCCGTAAGGCTCGCGAACATGGAATAGGATGCCACCCCGGCTCCCGTGAGCACCAGCATGGGATACAAGAACGCCAATGCGGGGTTCTGGCGTTGAACGAGAAGGGAAAGGCTCCAGAGGGCCACCGACATGCCGATGCACGCCAGCGCCGGCGCAAACGTGCCCGCAAACCCCTCGCTCGCCAGGGACAGCGCGAAGAAGACGGGCGGGGAAGAAAAGACCCAGGATAGCCAGGTCCATATGAACAGAAAGATCAGCACCCTTCCCCCGAAAGCCGGAAAGATGCCCTTGACCAGACCGCTGAAAGCCTGGCCAAGACCCCGGTACATCCTGCAGTCCACCGCCCCGCCATCCAGGAGGAACCTCCACCTTCCCCCTGACTCGATGATCCTGCGGCCCAGGGCGATGTCCTCCACCACCTCCCCCCGCACGCCCAGGTGCGTGCCGGCCGCCTCGTAGGCCGCCCGGCGCACCAGGATGAACTGACCCACGGTGACCGCGAGGCCGGGCGCCTTGAGCTTGCCCGCCAAGAACAGGGGATAGAAGGAAAGGACGCTCCACTGGAGGATGGCGAGGAGCGCCCTTTCGCCGAAGGACCCCGTCAACTGGCGGGGAAAGAGGGTCAGGACGTCGGCCCCAGAGGCCTGGAGCCCGGCCACCGCGGCGGAGAGGCAGCCGGGGCGAAGCCGGACGTCGGCGTCGGTGAAGAGCAGCAACTTGCCCTTGGATTCCCGGTAGAGGTTATAACATGCCCAGCTTTTTCCAAGCCAACCGGGCGGGGGGTCGGTGCCCTCGATCAATCGAACCCTGCCATCCCTCTGGGACAAGTCCCTCACCAGTTGGCGGGTACGGTCCGAGGACTTGTCATCCAGCACCAGGACCTCGAGACTTGGATAGTCCTGGGCCAAGACGGAACTCACGCATTCGACTATGTTCTCCTCCTCGTCCCAGGCCGGGATCAGCACCGAGACGAGGGGATGACGGTCTGGCTTGCGCCCGGGCCTGAGCCGGGGAAGGAAAAGCACGTTCAACCCGGCCAAGGCGGTCACCGCCGCCAGGAAAACGAACACGCCCCAGAGATGCGACGGCCAGCCTCCCATGTCCCGTACTTCCTCCGCCTATCTCCCACCCACCGACCTGAGCAGCCATCGCCTGGGGCGGACCCCGCCGGACAAGTCCCCGGCATGTTTGACCAGCAAGACCAGCGCGTTCGCGATCCCCACCACGATCAACCAGGGTCCCACGCCCCTCAACCACAGGTAGACGAGGAATGCGAGAAAACCGAGCACCGCCGACCAGGCGTCGTTCTCCTGGACGGAGACGAAGAGGGCGAGAAAAACCCCCAGGAAAAGGGGGCTTCGAACATCAGGACACCGGTCCATATCCCGAAGGTGCAGGCTATGGACTTGCCTCCCCGGAACCCCAGCCATGGGGAAAAGGCGCTTCCCAGGAGGCACGAAACGGCGACCGCGGCCAGTCGGAAGTCGCGCCATCCCAGGAACTGGGCCGCCAGTCCCACCTGCAATGCGCCCTTGAGGAAATCGAGCAACCCCACCGCCAGGCCGTACCGAAGGCCTCCCGCCTTATAGGCGTTGATGGCCCCGGGGTTGCCGTCACCGAATCCCCTCACGTCCTTCCCCAGAAGCCTTCCCACCACGAGCACCGAGGAGGGGACGGAGCCCAAAAGAAATGACAGTGTCAAAAGGGCAAACCACATGGCCAAACCCCCATGGGGGCAATCAGCTTGTGATTCGGACTTTCGTTTCCCATTTTTCCCATTATCTCGACGTTCAACATTCATCCCCTATGACGGAGCTCAATCCAGCACGACCCCTGGCACGGCGACCATGGAGCCATCTCCATCCTCCACCCGCGCTACATGATCAACCGCAGATGCCCTGGAAAACCCGATCGAGAGCCGCTTCCGCACATAATAAGAAATACCATAAATTACCATAAAGGGCACGCCGGGATGGCATCAGGCGTTTTGGAAAAACGCGGTAGAAAGGCATCGGCTCACGTTCGGGGTGGGGGGGCGTCCGGGGGGAGGCGTACGAGCGCGTGGGGAGCGAATCCCCGGACGCCCCGGGGGTGAGAAGCGGATGGCCGATCCGGGCCCGGCGTCATCCCCGGATGGAATTCCCCTGTACTGCTGCGGGTCCCAGACCGGCCATCATTCCCGATCGACCGTCCCGCAATGTCTGTCCCTCACTTCAGCTCTCCGGTGAAAGGAGGGTTCCAGGCGACATCTCCAGGTCAAGCCTGCCATCCACCATGCGATAACATCGGTCCGCGACCCGCAGCACACCTTCATCGTGGGTCACTATGACCACGCATTTCCCCTCCCGGTGGGCTAGATCGGCCAGAAGGGACACGACCTTGGAGCCGGAATCGGAGTCCAGATTGCCGGTGGGTTCGTCCGCCAGCACCAGCGCGGGGTCGTTGGCCACGGCCCTGGCGATGGCCACCCGCTGCTTTTCCCCGCCGCTAAGCTTTCCCGCCCTGGAACGGTAGAGCTTCTCCTCCACCCCCACCCGGCGGAGCAGCTCCACGGCCCGCCTTCGGGCCTGTTCCCTTCCCGAGCCAGCGAGCTCCATGGGAAGGAGGACGTTCTCCAGGGCCGTCAGGTAGGGGATCAGGTGGAAGAACTGGAACACGAAGCCCACCCGCCTGGTCCTGAAGTCCTCGAGTCCGATCCGCGGAGCGGTTATCTCCTCGCCGAATGCCCATATATACCCGGAATCGGGGCGTTCCAATGAGCCGAGAAGGTAGAGCAGGGTGGACTTTCCCGAGCCGGAAGGACCGAATATGACGGTGACCTCTCCCATCTTCGCCTCCAGGTCGACCCCGTCCACTGCCCTCACCGGGCCAGCGCCCGTCCTGTAGGTCTTCGTCAGTCCCCTGGCTATCAAGGCATCACGAGCCGGTCCATCGCACATTCTCATCACGCTCCCCTCATTCGGTTGATAAAACGGCGGCTGGACGCAGCCTGGCAATTATTACCACCGGGAAGACCAACCCCAGCAAGACCACCCCGGCGAAGATCAAGGCGCCATACAGAAGAAGCCCGCCCCGGAATATCACGTCCAGCTCGACAGGCTCCTCCTTCGCCGTCGAGTAGAAGGCGAACCTACCCCCCTCCCGGTAGAGGTTGGGGCTTCCGATGGCCTGCCTGATCACCTGGCCCGGCCCTGGAGACTGGGCCTCTTCCTCGGTCACGGCCCCTTCCTGGGACGAGAGCCAGTCCCCCATCTTTTGGGATATGAGGGCGCTTGCCCCGGACGCCAGGAGGACCGCTACCAGGCACACGGCCATCACCTCCGCTCCCAGCTGCAGGAGGATCCTCGAATCGCTGGCCCCCAGCGCCTTCAACACCCCCAGCTCCCGACGCCTACCGTTCACGATCATGGCCATGGCGAGGAGTATCACCAGGGCGCAGGCCACGAGAGACCCCACAAGGCCGATGGCGGTACTCCGCTTCACCTTCTGGAGCGGATCGGCGATCCGATGGTACTCGGCCACATCGGTGGCGAGCTCGTAGCGATCCGAAAGTCCCTGCCCCTCAAGCCATTCCCTTATCTCCTCCTGGAAGCGGGAGACCTGGTCCGCGCTTTCCAGGTAATAGGCGCCGAGCTCAACGTAACCCGGCGTATCGTTCAGGGCCTGGGCCACAGAAAGGGGCACGAAGACCTTGTTCCCCGCGGGGTTGAACGATGCGGGAGACCCTCCCCCTTCCTCCTGCTCGGCCTCCACCGTCTCGTATATGCCGACGATGCGCAGCCCGAGGCGGGCATCCCTTCCGCTTTTT
>JBBFMI010000118.1:0-6399 GCA_037478635.1 Candidatus Geothermincolales bacterium
GTGCTCAACGTTGCCTGCACCGTGAGCGAACTGGATTTCTGGTGCAAGCCTCCCATGTGGGGCGACCCGTCGACGCAGAAGTTCATCTACGTCGACATCGACCCGGAGAACATCGGCCTGAACCGGGAATTCGACCTGGCCATCGTGGGAGACGCGAAAGCCGTGCTGAAGCAGATCCTCGACAGGGTTAAAATGGAGGCCCCGCCGGCGCCCGAGAGGGATATAGTGGCCCAGTACCGACAGGCCGAGGAGCAGCTCCTGGCGGGCTTCATGGAGCTTGCCCGTTCCGATGCCAAGCCCATCCACCCGCTTCGCCTGGTGACCGAGGCGGTGGAGCTTCTTGGCCGGGACGGCATCCTGGTGATGGACGGGGGTAACATGGCCCTGTGGACGAACATAGGGGCGAGGATATACCGTCCCCGCTCGTTCCTGTGGCCGGAGGGAACGGGGCAGCTGGGAGTCGGACTGCCCTACGCCATGGGGGCCAAGTTGGCCAATCCCGACCGACCGGTTTACATACTCCACGGGGACGGGGCCTTCATGATCAACTGCCAGGACATCGAGACCTCGGTCCGATACGGGATCCCGGTTATCGATATCGTCGGCAATGACGGGGCCTGGGGGATGATCAAG
Organism: Candidatus Geothermincolales bacterium; assembly: GCA_037478635.1. Lineage (GTDB taxonomy): Bacteria > Actinomycetota > Geothermincolia > Geothermincolales > RBG-13-55-18 > JACVJK01. Next base: position 634 of record JBBFMI010000118.1, read on the forward strand.
GGAGCCCAGCACGCCGCCTTCGGGAAGCGGTACTGCGGAGTCGACTTCGGCGAGATCAGGCACGACAAGCTGGCCGAGGCCATGGGGGCAAAAGGCATCAGGGTGGAGAGCCCCGACGAGATCAGGCCCGCCTTAGAGGAGGCCCTGAACTCTGACGTCACCACGGTATTGGACGTGATTATCGACCGGGAGGCCAACCTGAATCCGCCCATACTCTTCCAGATGATCGTGGATCTCTGGTTACAGGGTTGCCCGCAACCTTACTGCGGGTAATAGGGAAGAATAGCGTAAAAGGGGGAAGGGGCGTGAAGCCCGCTTCCCTCTTTTCTTAAGGAGGCGTGAAAAGGGTTTGGGTTTGGATCGAGGATTCGTGGATGCATGAGATAACTACAATATATCCTGATCCACCAATTCCCAGTCGTCAGGTAAAAGTTCCCAGATCTTCTGGCGGATGAGGCGAGTGATCTCGGGAAGCACTTTTCTCGGGCGTCCGGAGATCTCGGGTATCGTGAAGGGCTTCCCGATGTTTATGTGGTAGTCCTCGCCTTTCTCCTCGGTTATCCCGATGGGAAGTACCGGCACGCCGGCTTTCCATGCGAAGTAGGCCGCCCCCTGGTGGAAGGGGTGGAGTTTCTTGTCCTCGTGTCGAGTTCCCTCGGGAAAGATTCCCACCGCCTTTCCCCGCTCCAGGTAAGATAGGGCGGTTCTTATGCTCTCGGGCCCCGGGTTGTCGCGGTCGACCGGAAAGGCCTCGAACAACTTTACCATGAGGTATTCGAAGAGGCTGTTCCTGGGATCGAACAGCTCTTTCTTTGCCATGTAATGGACCGGCCTCCGCAGGGCCAGGCAGACCGCTACCGGGTCCTTGCGGGAGTTATGGTTGGAGACCACCAGCATCGGTCCCTTGCGGGGAACGTTCTCGTATCCGCTAACCCTGAGGTGGTACAGAGGGGCTATGGCCTTGAAGATCGGGTATCCGATCCAGAAGAGTTTCATATGCCTCCTCCCATGATCGATTGAGGGCCAGGCTTACCATGCAATGCTCCGTTATCGGGAAGACCAAGCTTATTCCAATCCCTTTTCCTCTCTGGACAGAGGGGGCCTAGAAAATCAACGGGTTAACCGGTTTCTCCATCGCTTGCGGTCCCTGTGAGCGGGGTCCGCTTAGATCGGGTTATGGCCTTTGGTCGTTACGTTTTCCTCCCTGACACCCGAAAGACCCAAGATCAACCTAGGGATCTATCCCATGTAAAGATTATATCTTCACCAGCCCATGGCAAGACAGGTTTAAGGCAGGTCGACAACGTAGTGAAAGGTGTAGTCTGAGGGAATTTAGAATACACGGAGATGAAAGGGACTCGCGTTAGAAAACGGTGGGACTGGGGGTTACAGTATGGGCAAGGGAAATGACGATAATCAACATGGAGGAAGGAGCCGTTTAAAGGCCGGAGCCAAGAACCCGTGTTAGTGGTGCCAGCAAAAGGCGATCGGTATCGAGAAAAGCGCCCTTTGCGGCGTGGTTTCCTGGAAGGGAGGCGTTGGACTTGGTCAAGCAGAAGGCATTCATGTACGAGTTCAGGAAAAGGCCTGGGCTGGGCATCATCGCTTCCCATCAATACGAGGGATGGGAGCGGGTCAACCTTTATTCCTTCGGCATAGACATGGAGGAACTACAGAACGCATTGGAAGAGGGGCTGGAGGAGAAACTCCTGGCACAGGGAGTGATCTCCTCGAAATCCGCCCAGTCCAAGGTCCTGGTCGCGGGCGGCGTGGTATTCAAGGGCATCACCTGCCTGGTGTCCCAGATGGGGGGAGGCATGCCCCTGGTCTCCATCCTGGAAAGGGAACTGGACGGTTTCAAAGTGGTGAACCCCGCCGAGCTGGAGATCCCGGCTTTGATAAGCCCCCTGGAGGTCTATTTCTTCATCTTCCGGGATGCCGTACTTGGCCTTTCCAGGGTCATTTTCTTCGAGTACTCCACCCAGGTCGCCTTGGTTGGCCTTTACCGGGGAAAAGACAAAGTCCTGGTGGATGACCTCTTCTCGCACCTATCCCAATTGCAGATGTACATGACGGTACCCACTCCTCTCAGGACCGATGACCATGACAGCCGGGTGGACGTGGGGATGTTCATGATCCGTCATCCCCTGAGGGAGGAGCTCCAGGGCGATTTCGTCGAGGCCATTAAGAACATCCCCGACCTGACTTTCCTGTCCACATGAAAGTTTTTTTTTGGGGAGGAATATCAAAAGGGGCCCCGGACGTCGTTTGACTTGGGGAAGGTAATGACGGACCTCGATCAGAGATCCCTGCCCACGGCCCTGGCCACTTTCTTCGCTTTCTGCATGAACCGGGTGAACTCCTCAAAATTCAGGGATTGGGGACCATCACAGAGGGCCGCATTGGGATTGGGGTGTATCTCGATGAGGAGCCCGTCGGCTCCCGCCGCTATGGCGGCCAGTCCCATGGTAGGGACGAGTGAGGCTATGCCCACCGCATGACTCGGGTCGACTATTACCGGTAGATGGGTGAGCTTCTTGAGGGCGGCCACGGCCGAGAGGTCCAGCGTGTTGCGGGTGTAGGTCTCGAACGTGCTTATCCCTCTCTCGCAGAGGATAATATCCTGGTTTCCTTCCTTTATGATGTACTCCGCCGCAAGAAGAAGGTCCTCGATCTTTGCACTGGGGCCCCTCTTGAGCAGCACTGGATGACCGCTCTTCCCGATCTCGGTGAGCAGCACGAAGTTCTGCATGTTGCGTGCTCCCACCTGTATGATGTCCACGTACTCGCAGAACAGGTCGATATTGCGCGGATCGGTGAGCTCGCTGACCACCGGGAGCCCGGTCTCCTCCCTCGCCTCGGCCAATAGCCTCAGGCCCTCTTCTCCGAGACCTTGAAAACTGTAGGGCGATGTCCTGGGCTTGTAGGCGCCTCCCCTCAGTACGGCTCCACCGGCCATCTTGACCAGCTTTGCGGTGCTTATGATCTGCTCGCGGCTTTCCACCGCGCAGGGACCCGCCATGACCACGACCTTGTCAGCTCCTATTTTGACCCCCCTCACGTCGATCACCGTGTCCTGGGGGTGGGTTTCGCGGGAGGCGAACTTGTAGGGCTTGAGGATGGGTATTATCTGTTCCACGCCCGGGAAACCGGCCATGGTCTCGACCACCTTGGTCTTGTCGTCCCCTATGACGCCGATGACCGTTTTTTCCACCCCCTTGATAGGGTGGGCTTTCAGCCCGAATTCCTCGATCTTTCGGATGACAGACTCTATCTGTTCCTTGGTTGCGCCCTTGGACATGACCACTATCATCCTCTTGACCTCCGTAACTGAAGATAAAAAAGCCTACATCAACTTCCTTTAGGCGGGTTCATCGGGGAGGACCAATAGTCCTGCGGTCGTTTTTAAGAAGATATTATAGTCGATTGCGTGCAACCCGCCAGGTTTTGATGGGAAGGCATGGTAAAGAGATCTCCAAGGAGGCCATATGTCGACCCGGTGTGATGGGTTCGAGGCGCCGCCCCGCCTTCCTCGAGGTGCCGGAAGAAGACCGGTCTTGATGATCCCAATAGGGGTGATGGCATGATCACGGAGGCAGGCCCACAAGGCGGAGAAACGGAATGGCTTAAGGTGTTCTGACCCCGGGCGGCCTGGACCCGCCCTCCATCGGGAGGACTAAACCTCTTTTTCCAGGAGTTTTATTAGGGTACGTATCAAGTCGGTCTCGGTGATTATCCCCACCAGCCGATCTCCCTCGACCACCGGTAGGCCGCCTATCTTGTGCTCCAATATTAATCTTGCCGCTTCCTCCAAGGGGGTGTCAGGGGTGACGGTGATGGGGTCCGGGGTCATGATCCCCCGGACCTGTATCCGGTCGAGGATGTATTCCACGTACCTCCGTTCCTGGACCACCGCGGAGCTTATATCCGCCTGCCTGACGTCTCGGTCGGTGACTATGCCCACCAGCCTTCCGTTCTCGATCACCGGGAATCGGCGCAGGTTCAGGCGGGATATGGTTTCACGGGCTTTCCTCAGGGTATCCTCCGGGGATAGCACCACGGGATTTGGCCTCATGCAGTCCTTGACCTTCATGTTTTCCTCCAGGGCCGGCTGACGGGTTTACCTGCCTTGCTAAGCATCAGTATACCCATCCAGGGAAGGTGCAAACGTGAGACGGCGAGTCCACGCTGCGATACATCTCCACGCCTTTCCAGGGCTGGTCAAGGATGCCATCGTGGATGGCCCAGCTGCGTCCTCTGACTGTTCTTTCCGCTCCCGGCATACGGAAGGGCGTACTGCCGTCGAGTTTCCTGTAGAGGCTGCCGCCGGGTTGGAACTCCCGGTGTATCTCCTCCATCAATTTCCTGCCCCGTATGTAATTGAACCCGTATTTTTCGAAGATTATGGCGTCGTGATAGGCAAGGGGTTCGGCCACCAGCATATCGTGACCCATCGCCTTCGCGAATCCCAAGGCAAGGGGGAGAAAATCGCCCAGTAACCTCAAGCCCTTTCTGACTTGCCCGGGAGCGAGCCCGGCCTGCATCGCCCTGATCTCTTCCTCTATGTTGCGGCGGGTGGTCCCGAACTTGGTCCTTCGTCCTTCCGGGTCTATGTCGGTGTTGAAACGGGGAGAGTCAGGATCGTTGATTATCAGGAAGGTTATCTCGATCTTGTGAAAGGCGGTATCGGCTATCTCGAGGAAAAAGATGCAGTCCTTATCCTCGGGTTTTCTCCTCACCTCCAGGATGGCGAAACCGGCGTGATGGGGAGTTATGAAATTGACCACCCTTTCCCCTTCAGGGTTAGTGTAGGTAACGGGATCGATAGAGAATCGTTGGAATATCGCTTCTGGGATCAGGAGGGAATAGACCTTCTCCCTGACCTCTTTTTCCAGTTGGTTGAGGGAATGGATGCTGTAAAAAGGTTCGTCTCCCACCAATCTCCTGAAGCGAGAGGGGATGTCTTCCATCAGTTGACTGGTCCCTTTCACCTGTGTCGACCCTTTCTTCCTTTGAGCTGCGAGAATTGTTCTGACCTTAACGGTGATGAAATCATATCTTTCTCGATAGTTATCATATGAAAACCGGGACGGGGTTTCTATCTCGTCATGTGACCGTATGGTGAAAATAATACCCGAGTATTGAGAAAAATACCTTCAAGTATTAGCCCTGGGGACGATCTTGTCCTCCAGGTGGATTGAACCCGGGGACGGATGCTGGGAAAATGGGGGCGGACGAGGAGGTGGAGGTTGAAGTACGGGGCCGTCGACTTTCTGGACACGCCCAAGGGAAGGGTATGGTTCGTGAGGAAAGCGTCCCCCGAGCTGATCCAATCCCTGAAGCTCGAGGAGGGGATGGGGCTGTTTGCGTCTCCTTATTATCCTCCCATAAGGGAGAAAAAGATCCTGGAGAGGATCGCGGCCAATCCCGCTGCTGACGTCATCCTGGCGATTTCCGATCAAGGCAGTATCGTGGGCTTCGTGGTCATCGCCCCTCCTTCACCCGCCGAAAGGTGGTCTAAACTGGGGGACCCCCGGCTTATCGAGGCCATGGCCATCGAGGTTAGCAAGTCGTGGCGGTCGATGGGCATTGCCGACAAGATAATGGACATTTGCTTAGCCGATCCCTTTTTCGATGACAAGATCGTCATATGCACGGGATATTCGTGGCACTGGGACCTGGAGGGTACGGGGTTGGGGAAGAAGGAGTACCGGGAGATGCTCTTAAAATACCTGGAGAAAGCGGGCTTCCTATTTTACCCCACCG
>JBBFMI010000119.1:0-6322 GCA_037478635.1 Candidatus Geothermincolales bacterium
GGGAGACCCTGGCCTGTGGGACCGGTGCTTGCGCGTCCTTCGCCGCCGCCTTGCACCGAGGATTGGTCGCGGGCGAGGTTGAAGCCCATCTTCCGGGAGGAGTCCTCCGCCTCCGGGTGGACGCCTTCGGCCACGTGCTCATGAGGGGGCCCGCGGTGGAGGTGTTCCGCGGCACCCTGCACCCCCATTGGAAAGGTGGAAGAACGGCTTGAAGTCCAGGGCAACCTCACCTCGGGATCTTTCCTCTCGCCACCCCAAAAGCAATGGGCCGAGGGCAATACAACATGCGGGCTTCGTGAAGATCACGATAAAGGTGAACTCCGTATTGGTGGCGGCGGAGAGAACGGGCAAGGGGAACACGACCTATCATCCGATGTGACCCCTACGATCTCGGGAAAATCCCAATAAGGGCTTCGGATAAAATGACGGGGTGATGGAACCAAGCCAAGCTGAAGAGCCGGAAAGACGGTGGCATGGTGATGGGAGGAATACCGGGAAAGGAGTTGAAGGTGTACGAGGCGGAAAGGATAAGACAGCTCCCACCTTACCTGTTCGCGCAGATCGACCGCATCATAGAGGAGAAGACGAGGCAGGGGGTCTCCCTGGTCAACTTCGGCATAGGAGACCCTGACCTCCCGACCCCCGATCACATCGTCGAAAGGCTCCGGGTCGAAGCATCCCGACCCGAGAACCATCGATATCCTTCCTACCAGGGGATGAGAGCCTTCCGGGAGGCAGCGGCCTCGTGGTTCTCTCGCCATTTCGGGATAGAGGTGGACCCCGAAAGAGAGGTCCTGACCCTGATAGGTTCCAAGGAGGGGATAGCGCACCTCCCCTGGGCCCTGCTGGATCCGGGAGACGTAGCTCTGGTGCCGGACCCCGCTTACCCCGTGTACCGGGCGGCGACAATCCTGGCGGGTGGGGAGCCCTACCCGGTACCGCTCCTGGAGGAGAGAGGATTCCTTCCAGACCTCCGGACCATTCCCGAGGAGACCTGGCGCCGGGCCAAGCTCTTCTTCATCAATTACCCCAACAACCCCACCTCGGCCACGGCCGACCTGGAATTCTACCGCGAGCTGGTGGAATGGTGTCAGCGATACGACGTGCTCATCGCCGGGGACATGGCTTACTGTGAACTGGTCTACGAAGGCGAACCGGCCCCGTCAATCCTGCAGGTGCCAGGAGCCAAGGAGAGGACGCTGGAATTCTTCTCCCTCTCCAAGACCTACAACATGACCGGCTGGCGCATCGGCTTCGCGGTGGGAGGCGAGGGCCTCGTCTCGGCCCTGGGAAAGATAAAGACCAATATCGATTCCGGGGTCTTCAACGCGGTGCAGTACGCCGGCATCGAGGCCCTGGAAGGCCCCCAGGACTGCGTGATGCAGAACCGGGAGACCTATATCCGCCGACGGGATGCCCTCCAGGCATGTTTTGACCGGCTGGGCTGGCAGTACTTCCCCTGCCGCGCCACCCTCTATATCTGGGTCAAAGCCCCCGACGGTATGTCGTCGGCAGAATTCGCCACCCAGCTGCTCGACCGGGCCGGAGTGGTGACGGCACCGGGAGCCGCCTACGGCGAACACGGGGAGGGTTACGTGCGTTTTTCCCTGAGCCTTCCCGACCGGGAACTGGAAGAGGGTATAAGCAGGCTGGAGAGAGAGTTCGGGAGCCGATGAGATCAGTTCGCAACGGTGCCAGGGACGGAGAGAACCCCACCGTCCGGGAAAGGGCGGTATTGGTGGGAGTACACTGGGGGCGTCTTTCCCAGAACGAGATGGAGGATAGCCTGGAGGAACTCCGTTCCCTGGCAGAGACGGCGGGGGCCGAGGTGGTGGGGATCGTGAGTCAGAGGCGGGAGAGACCCGACCCCGCCACCTTGGTGGGCAGCGGAAAGCTGGAAGAGATAGCCGCGCTTATCGAGGAGAGGGAAGCGGACCTGGTCATCTTCGATCAGGACCTGAGTCCCTCCCAGCAGAGGAACCTGGAAAACCGCCTGGGCATAAAAGTCCTGGACCGGACTGCCCTCATCCTGGACATATTCGCCATCCATGCCCATTCCAAGGAGGGCAAGGCCCAGGTGGAGATGGCCCAGCTCCAGTATTCGCTGACCCGCCTGACCGGAAGAGGTGCCGAACTGAGCCGCCTGGGAGGCGGAATCGGCACCCGTGGGCCCGGCGAGACCAAGCTGGAGGTGGACCGCCGCCGCATCCACCAGCGCATAAAGACCCTCCGGAAAGAACTCAAGGAGCTATCCCAGGTCCGAAGGATCAAGCGTAAGAGACGCCAGCGCTTCTCCGTGCCCGTATTCGCCCTGGTGGGTTACACCAACGCTGGGAAATCCTCCCTGCTCAACGCCATATCCCGGGCGGGGGTACTGGTGGAGGACAAGCTGTTCTCCACCCTGGACCCCGTCACCCGGAGGGTCACCCTTCCCGACGGGAGGACCGTCCTGCTGACGGACACGGTCGGTTTCATAAGCCACCTCCCTCATCAACTCGTGGAAGCCTTCAAATCCACCCTGGAAGAGGTGAAAGAGGCCGACGTCCTGGTCCACGTGATGGACGCTTCCGCCCGGGACCTGGAGCGCAAGGTAAAGGTGGTGGAAGGGATCTTGGAGGAGATAGGTGCCGGAGACCTCCCGGTGATCCTCGTCCTCAACAAGACGGACCTGATCAGCGAGGAGAGGAAGGCGGAGCTGGAGAGGACATTCCCCGGGGCGGTGTTCGTCTCCGCCCTAACCGGTCAGGGCCTGGACGACCTTCGGTCCGCCATGCTCTCGCGCCTCATCCTGGCTGGGGAAAGGACCTGATCCCGAGGATGTCCTTCCCGACCACCGCTCTTCCCATCATTTGAGACGCCTCCCCATCATCTCGGCAACTGTTCATCGGTCATCTCGCTGGATTATCATGGAAACCAGCGGCTGGAGCGACGGGAACAACGACCGAGAGGCCATCGGTGGTGAGCCTGGGTTGGGCTACAAAGATCAAGGAATACAACTGGATGAGATAAGGCGAAGGGAGACCCTTTTCCGACTGGTGGCATGGGCCCTGCTCGCTGTGGTGCTCCACCTCCACCATTGGGATGACCGCCTGGGCCAGGGAAAACCCCTCACCCCGGTGACGTACGTTTTGATCCTTGCCTACCTGGCCTTCGCCGTGCTGGTCCACCTCGATTATCGCTGGCTCGGCTATGCCTCTCGCCTCGGATGGATTGCTGCGGTGGTGGACACCGCCGCAGTCTGCGCGGTCATATACGAAACGGGTGGGCTGGACAGCCACATCTACCTCTTCCTGGGCATCGCGCCCCTGATCGGCGGCATTTACCGCAGGTTCAAGGGAGCCATCTTCGCCTACATGTTATGCGCCCTTTTCTACGGGGTGGCGGTGGCCCTACGACGGGATCTCGCCCCGGGAACCCCGGTGGTCTCCACCCTCTTGTGGAGATATCTGTACCTGAGCGGCGCCGCCTTCCTCAGCATGTACGTCGTGGACGAGGTGCTAAAGGACCGTCGCCGTCTCAAGATCCTCAACGAGATATCCCAGAGCACGAGTAGGAGCCCGGCCATGTATCACGTTGTCAGGGAGATCAGCCATCGCCTGGCCGAGATATTCCGCGCCGAGGTGGCGTGCATTTACATCAAGGACGAGTCCTCTCGCCTGCTCAAAGCCCAAGTGCCGGTGTTTGGGTACGACCACTTCGGCGCGGTCCTGGACGTGGACCTCACGGGAGGGGGACTTCTGGCAAGGCTCTTTTCCGAGGGAAATGTAACGGTCATGAAAGCTGCGGAAAACGGTTCCCTGGACGTGCCCCCCTTCACGCCACCCAGACAGGTGCGAAACCTCCTTGCCATACCCCTATCCGCCAGGGGCAAGAATATCGGGATAGCCTTGCTCCTCAACGGGAAAAGAGGCTTCAGCGAGGGGGATCGGAAGCTGGCGGATATGCTGGCCCCCCACCTCTCCGTGCTGGTGGACAACGCCCTTCTTTACCTGCGCACCGAGGAGAAAGTGGCCCAGCTCACCAGCCTCATAAGGGTGGTGGACGCCATGGGGAGCCTGACCGATATAGGAAGTCTCTGTGAACTCGCCCTGGACGTGGCCAAGGGCCTTTTCGCCGTGGATAAGGCCCTGATCATGGCCCTGGAAGGGGAAGAAAGCCGGGTGAAGATCCTGCGACAGTTCGGTTTCAGCCAGGATTACACGGAGAAATACCTGGAACGGCTGAACGCCGACTCCCGGTCCTGCCTCGCCATTGACGGGAAGGACCCTTACCTGTGTCGCGACATGCACGAGGACCCCCTGTGTTCGCACCTCCCGGTGGACCCCCAGGTCAAGTCGGTCCTCTGTGTCCCCCTACGCTCGGGCGACGTCACGTTCGGGGTAATGTTCATGGCGAGCTCGTATTCAGGGGCCTTCGGGGAAGACGACGTCTCCCTGGCCAAGGCCATCGGCGAACAGTTGGGCTTGGCCATGCAGAGGGCATGGCTGTTCGAGGAGGTGAACCGCCTGGCCATCACCGACGAGCTCACCGGCCTGTACAACTACCGCCACCTCCGAAAGACCCTGGGGGAGGAGTCCACCAGAGCTTTGCGCTACGGCAGGAACCTGTCCTTCATAATGCTGGACATCGACCACTTCAAGCTGTACAACGACCGACACGGCCATACGCGGGGAGACGAGGTGCTTCGCATCCTGGCCGATATCCTCAAGGCGAACACCCGGGAAGTGGACATGGTTTTCCGATACGGCGGGGAGGAGTTCTCCATCCTCGCCCCGGAGCTGTCCAAGAACGAGGCCTACCTCATGGCCGAGAGGCTGAGGAGATTGGTGGAGGAACACCCCTTCCCGCTGGAGGAAAGCCAGCCGGGAGGGCGCATAACGGTTAGCATGGGCGTAGCCTCCCTTCCCGAGGACACCCGCTCCCCCGAGGAGCTGGTGGACTTGGCCGATCACGCCCTCTACATGGCCAAGTCGGGAGGGAGGAACCGCGTCTTCCGATACGGCGAGGAGAAAACCCGCCACCTGGAAAGCCCGAACGCGTGAGGTGTTTTCCGGGGCTTGGCAGCTTCTCTCGAGCTAACCCTTTCCTTTCCGAACGCATCATTGCGACTCGTGGCCCTTTCACGGCGTATCCGCCTATTAATCATCGAAAAAGCCAAAGCGCCCTCGACACGAAATGTTCTCCCTCCCCGGGCTCCGACCGACCGTTGCGCGGCGGTGGGGCGGAGTCTAAAATAAAACACGTCGATATCGGGATGTGGCGCAGCTTGGTTAGCGCGCTAGACTGGGGGTCTAGAGGTCGCCGGTTCAAATCCGGCCATCCCGACCAGAGAGGAAGGTGGCGTCAGCCACCTTTTTTAAATGGCCTCGAGAAGGGGTGTTGGGCAGCACGAAACGCATGTCCCGGACCAAACCTCCGCATCTTTTCATGGATACAGGCCTTCCCGTCTGAAAAAGCAGACCGTCCGACGGGATGTCCACCCAGCCTTCTCCACCCCTGTCTTATAATGGGAAGGGCTTTCTTCGTTCCCGTTCGGGAGGGACCTGGTTTGGAGTGGTTTAAGAGGAACCTGGCAAACGCGATCACCCTGTTACGGCTGCTCCTGGCCGTGCCCACGGCGATCTTCGTCCTACAAGCGGGAGATTCACGGTCAGCACGCTGGGGCGCGCTTGCCCTCTTTTCGCTGGCCGGGCTGAGCGACTTCGCTGACGGCCAGGTAGCCAGGAGGCTGGGGATCGTGTCCGAGCTGGGGAAAGTCATGGATCCCCTGGCCGACCGGGTTCTGGCCATCGCCGTTCTTTCCTGCCTGGTCTGCTCGGGATTGCTCCCCGCATGGATGGCCTGGCTCATCGTGGCCAGGGAGGCCCTCATGCTCCTGGGAGCCCCGTTTTACGGGCTGTTCGACCGGGAAGGCAGGGCCAGGATAGAGGTGCACTGGACCGGGAAGCTGGCCACCGCCTGTCTCCTGGCCTTCGTGTGGTTCACCTTGCTCTTAGGCGAGAGGGGAAAGCTCTCTCCCGTATCCCTCGCTTTCTTCCTGCCCGGGATAATCTACTCCTATTCCAGTGGGTATATTTATATTGAAAGATTTCTCCGCCATTCCCGCCGGGAACCCACCTGAGCGGCCACAGACTCTAACAGGCCCACCGGCGGAAACACCTAAAAGAGGATTGCCTTTAACGGGAAAGAGGGGGGATGAAGATGCCTTCGGCGCTGGTGACTCCCAGGGAAGGAAGGGACGTGGTGAAGGTGACCTGGTTGGGACACGCGATGTTCCTCCTCGAAGACGGGGAAGGAAGAAGGCTGGTCACCGACCCCTATG
>JBBFMI010000120.1:0-6318 GCA_037478635.1 Candidatus Geothermincolales bacterium
CCTGTCCCGCTCCATCGCCTCCCTCGCGGCCTCCCGGAGGTGCGCCGCCTGTTCTCGGATGATCCGGGCCTCTCTCCTCGCGAGGGAGATGAAAAGCGGGACGAGGATGAGGAAACAGGTGCCGGTGGCGACGTACATGGGGTCCCGGAGAGCGAGGGGGAGGGAGGACAAGAGATATGCGGAGGGGGCGAGGATTGCGGTGGACATCGAGTTCCGCTCCTCGCCACGCCAACCCGTAAAAGCGGCCGCGGAAAGGAATAGGGGGAAGGTGAAGGCAAGCCCTTTCGCTGCGAAAGCGTTCCACAAGGCCAGTATCAGGTAAAGGCTAAGCGGTCCGATGACTTCCGGGGCCTTGCCGTGCCCGGGAGCGGGGCGGGCGAACACACGGAGGGCAAGGAGCGACAAAGCGGGGAGGATGAGGGCTTTTACGGGGTGGAATGAACCGAACTCGCCTCCCAGGGCGAGGAGGCCTGGATAGGCGGTCAGGAACAGGGGCAGGGCCCAGGCGTAAGCGTTGACGATGGAAGGTCCCTTCGGCCTCCCGCTTTCGTCCTGGCCGTGGGGACGAGGGGTTGCTCGCCCCGGGGCTTCTCCCGAGATCGGGAGGAAGATCGCGAACCTCGAGCCTTCCCCGGGTTCGCTTTCCACCCTCACGTTCCCCCCGTGGGCCTCCACCACCCCCTTCACTACGGCCAGGCCCAGGCCCGCCCCATGCGGGTCCGCCTGCCTCGCGCCCGACCCCCGGCGGAACGAGTGGAAGATGAAGGGGAGTTCCTCGCGGGGTATTCCCGGGCCCCGGTCTTCCACCGCGACGCAGGCGTGCCTTTCCGTGAAGTAGACCTTGACCCTCACCTCTTCGCCGGGAGGCGAGAATTTCACCGCGTTGGAGACCAGGTTCCCCAGGGCGAGGCGCAGGAGGTGCGGGTCGGCCAGGACCCATGGCGCGTGGCCGGGGTGTTCCAATCTCACGCTGACATCTTCCCTCGAGAGGGAGAAGGTGTCGCAGACCTCCCGCGCCAGCCGCACCAGGTCCACCCGTTCCTTTTCCGCCGGGGCCACGCTTTCCGCGCGGGACAGGTCCAGCAGCCCCCTTACCAGGCGCAGCATCCTCCTCGCGTTTTCGCTTATGATGCGGGCGAACTCCTCGCCCTTCTCCCTCCCCGGGTTCCTCTCTGCCAGGATCTCCGCGAATCCCTGCATGGAGGTGAGCGGGGTGCGAAGCTCGTGGGAGACGGCGGAGATGCGCTCCGATTTCGCCTTTTCCCTTTCCAGGTAGCCGTCGACCCTGAAAGACAGGGCCTTCCTCTCGTTCTCCGCCTCTAAAAGTTGCCGGCGGATGGCCGTTCCCAGTATCGTTCCCACCCAGTACCATGCCGGATGACCGATGGCCAGCTCCCATCCGAGTCTCCCCGACAGGGCATGGGCAAGGGCGCTGGACGCGGAGACGAACGCCCAGGCGAAGAGAGACCAGTCACTATCGAGCGAGGTGCCCGCCAAGAGGGCGCAGAAAAAGGCCATACCGGAAAAGGGACTCCGCGGTCCTCCTCCGAAGAACCCGGCCAGAGCGGACATAACGGCCAGGGCAATCACCCCGCCGAGGAGTTCGGGCATCCCGGAGAGGGTTTTACCCTCCCGGGGGAACCTGGTCCTCACCGCGTAATGCAGCAGGGCGAGTACTGCGAGGGAGGCGGCCACCGCGTAGAGGCCTGAGCGGTCCACCGACATGCGGGACGGGAGGGAGATGAGAATGAACAAGGGGGGAATGGCGACCAGGCTGAAAAGGGAGAGGATTCTCGAGATCCTCCTCTCAACCGGCATCTTCCGCTTCCCCTTCTTCCAAGTCCTGGGATCGCTCGACCTCTTCCCCACCCTGGATGGCGTCGACGATGCTGGTGTAAGCGACTATGCTCCTGTCCACCAGGTCCATGGCCGACGAGGCCAGGGTGGAAAGCACCCCGTCGGCCGACGCCTCCTTTATCTGGCGCAGGAGGTCGATCACCTGTTTCATGCAGCGGACGAAATCCCCGGCGGAATATTGAGGGTAGGTGGCGGTGATGTATTCCAGGTCCTCCCCGGAGGCCCAATCGTAGGCCACGGGGACGAAGCCGGTATCGACCGGTCTCAGCAGGTCCAAGCCCTCTTCCCGCTCCATCTCCTTGATCTCCTCCTGGCGGGCGAGAGCCCACTCGATGGCCTTCGCCAGGCGGGGCGTAGGGTAAGTGGCCTTCTCCTTTGCCCTCGTCCTCTCGCTCCTTTCCCGTATCGACCCCGCCTCCCTCGACTCGAACACGAAGATGCTGGCGAAGGCTGCCACCTCCTCGGGGCCCAGGAGGTGGAACACCCCTTCCTCCATGGTCTCCACCAGGAGCAGGTCGCATTCGTTGTATATCCTTCCCAGCACCAGGCCGCGGGGAGTGGGGGAGCCGTCCTCGAGGTAGCCCAACCGTCCCAGCAGTCTCTTGACGTTCTCCAGCTTCCGGGAGGCGACCTCGCTCCTGGATTGCATCTGGGCCACGATGTTCTGCGCCTCTCGCCTGAGGTCGAGAACCCTGCGGAAATCGAAGACACAGTCCTCCCGCCGAGGACAGGAGTGGCAGGGATGGGCAGCCAGCCTTTCCCTGGTCTCTGCGATCTCCTCCCGAAGATGGGGGAGGGTCTCGTCCTCCCACTTCTCGGGCTCGGGCAATTCGAGCTCCCGGAGGAAGCGGCGGACCTCCCTTTCCCTTATCCTTCCCGTGGGCGAGAGGAGGGAGGGCGGCAGGTGGGTGATGGCCTGGGGAGGATGGGGGAAGTGCTGGTGGGTGGCCTTGAGAAAGCGTCCCCGCGAGTCCATCACCGTGAGGCGGGGATTGCCGTTCCGGTCCTCCGAGATGCCCAGGACTACGGCCGCGCGCCGCTCCCCCTTCCGCTGGACGACCACCACGTCCCCCAGGGAAAGCTCCTCCATCTCCCGCTGGATGAGTTCCCTCCTCCTCCTTCGCCGTTCCTCGGCCGCCTCCTTCTCCAGGTGGGAGAGGCGCCTCCGCAGGCCGTAGTAATCCTCGACATCGCCCCTGTCGCAGGCGATCTCCCGCTCCATCTCCGCCAGGCGACTTTCCACCCGGTTACGTGCCCTCTCCAGCCTCACCACCTCCCGGTCCGCCAGGAACTGGGCGAAGCTGGAATTGAGGAGGTGGACGGCGGTCTCGTGGTCATAGTACCTGAGGAGGTTCACCGCCATGTTGTAAGAGAGGGTGAAACTGGAGGTTATGGGCAGGCTCTCCGCCTGGGCCAACCTCCTCACCT
Source organism: Candidatus Geothermincolales bacterium (assembly GCA_037478635.1). Classification (GTDB taxonomy): domain Bacteria; phylum Actinomycetota; class Geothermincolia; order Geothermincolales; family RBG-13-55-18; genus JACVJK01. The sequence continues at coordinate 3,286 of JBBFMI010000120.1, forward strand.
CCTCGAAGGACACCATGGGATTGTAGAGGGTGACGGCGTTGCCCACGCTGTCTATCCCCCTGCGGCCGGCCCTCCCGGTGAACTGGGTGTACTCGGTCGGCGTCAGGAATTCGTGGGCCTCGCCGCTGAACTTGAAGAGCGACTCAATGACCACCGTCTTGGCCGGCATATTTATCCCCAGGGATAGTGTCTCGGTGGCAAAGACCACCTTTATCAGCCCCTGGGCGAAAAGGTCTTCCACCAGTTCCTTGAACAGGGGGAGAAGCCCCGCGTGGTGGGAGGCAAGGCCTTTCTTCAAGGCTTCCAGCCACAGGTCGAAGTTGAACACTTTCAGGTCCTGCTGGGGCAGGAAGGAAACCCTTTCCTGCACCGTGTCCTCGATGACGCGTTTCTCGCCGGCGGAGGTCAGGTCCATGCCCGCTTCCATGCAGTGCCCGATGGCGGCGTCACATCCGGCCCGGCTGAAGATGAAGTAGATGGCGGGAAGCATCCCGGAGCGGCGTAGCCTCTCCACGACCTCCGCCCTGCGCGGTATTAGATGACGCGGATTGGGTCTCCTGCCTCCCTTCCGGCGACCGGCAGACCTTTCCAGCTCCGCCACTATCCTGGGAGCCTTGGAAGACAGGAGGTTGACCATGATCCCGTCCACCATGAAGAAGTGGCGGAGGGGAACCGGCCTTTCGCCGTGGAATACCGTCCTCACGTCTCCCCGGAGGGCGTTCAGCCATTCCCCGAACTCGGCGTAGTTCGATACGGTGGCGGAGAGGGCTATTATCTTGACGTCCGCGGGCAGGTGGATGATTATCTCCTCCCACACCGCTCCCCTGAAGGGGTCCATCAGGTAATGGCACTCGTCCAGGACCACGTACTTGAGCCCATAGAGGGAGGGGGACCTTTCGTAGATCATGTTGCGGAGGACCTCGGTGGTCATTATCACCACTGGGGCCTCGGGGTTTATGCTGTTATCCCCGGTGAGCAGGCCCACCTTTTCCGGCCCGTACTGGTTGCGGAGGTCCCGGAACTTCTGGTTGCTGAGCGCTTTTAACGGCGTGGTGTAGAAGGTCTTCAGCCCGGAACGCTCCGCCGCCCATACCGCGAACTCCGCCACCACCGTCTTTCCCGAACCGGTTGGGGCTACCACCAGCACCGATCGGTCCTCGGACAGGTGCTTGATGGCTTCGATCTGGAACGGGTCCAGGCTGAAGGGATAGCGGGAGACGAACTCCTCGACGATGTCCGGTGTGGTAGTTTCCTTCACGTTTATAATTTTACCAGATGCGTGGAAGGATCCGTCAGGCGGGGCGAGGAGGCAAGCCACGATAGCGAGGTCACGGGATGATCCGGTTGACCGGGTTGAAGGAAGCGGTTCCGGGGGATGAGCGCGAGATCCTCGATTTCCTGGAGAGGGACCCGGTGAGGAACCTGAGGATGGTATATCCCCTCAGGCGTTTCGGCCTTTTCAACCTGGGCCTTCCGGAACAGGGAGGGTTCCTGGTCCTGAGGAGGAAGGGTTCGGTCCGGGGGGTCCTCTTCTGGGATAACCTGGGCCTGGTCCGCTGGTACCCGGGCGGACGGGAGGCGGAAGCCATGATGGAAGGATGCTTGGGGCTGTGGGGCCTCCCCGGGGCCGTAGCGGGCGAGGAGGGGGAGACTGAACGCCTCCTGGGCCGCTTTCCCGAACTCCGAAGCCGGGTGGAGCACGTGGAGGAAGAGGTAAGCATGGTGCTGCGGCCCCCCTCTTTCAGGCCTCCCGCTCATAGCGCCGCGCCGGCTGGCGAGGAAGACATGGACGACTGGATAGAGCTGGAAAGGGAGCTCCAGGACGAGCTCTTGGGCAGCACTTCCCATGTCCTTATCCTGCGGAGGGAGGCAAGGAACATCCTGATGGAGAAAAGAGGTTTTATCGCGAGAGAGGACGGAAAGGCCGTTGCCAAGGCGGCCCTGGAGGCGGTGACCCCAGCCGCGGATGAACTCGGAGGCGTGTTCACGAGAAAGGCGTATCGCCGCAGGGGGCATGCCCTTTCCAGCTGCGGCGCCGCTTGCCGCCTTTCCTTGAGCAAGGGGAAGTGGGTCAGGCTGGAAACGCAGAGAGACAACGTGGCGGCGATCTCCCTTTACCGTCGCCTGGGGTTCGTTTACCTGTGGGATCACCTGGTGGTCAGGCTTGGCCAGGAAAAATAAGTCAACCGGCCTGAGCGGGTTTCGCGGACCGGTGACCGCAGGTGGCCGGCGTGGGACGGGAACGCGGTTTCGATGAAGCGTTCTATGTCACGCGCCTGGTCTTGCGCTTGACTATGGAGAGGAGGTCTCAAGTTGCAGGAAGAAAAGGGCGATTTCTGGGATCAAGGGATAGAGCTCCTGGACCCCGGGGAGATACGCGGATTACAACTCGCGAGATTGAAGCAAGTGCTTCAGCGCTGCAAGAAAAGCCCCTTTTACCGCCGATGGTTCCGGGAAGCCGGATTCGATCCGGAGGGGGTCCGCTCGCTGGAGGACCTGAGGATGCTCCCCCCCATGGACAAGGACACCTTGAGGAGCGTGGAGCCATGGGAATTCCTCACCGTTCCCGCCGAAGAGATAGTGAGGATGCACTCGTCCTCCGGTACCACCGGTCGGGCCACCGTGATATTCCACACCTGGAACGACATCCAGGCCTGGACGGAACTGGGTGCCCGTTGCCTGTACATGACGGGCGTGCGACGGTCCGACATCTTCCAGAACATGATGGGATACGGGCTCTTCACCGGGGGATTGGGCTTCCACTACGCGGCCGAGAGATTGGGGGCCATGGTGATACCGTCGGGCTCGGGCAACAGCAAGCGGCAGATCCACCTGATGAGGGAATTCGGGACCACCGTGATCCACGTGATCCCCAGCTACGCCCTTTACCTGCTGGACGTTTTCCGGGAGATGGGGTTGGATCCGCGCCGGGATACCCGGCTCCGCATCGCCCTGATCGGGGCGGAGCCCCACACCGAGAGCCTGCGCCGTCGACTGGAACCGGCGTACTGGTGCTGTTGGCCGCCGCGGGCC
>JBBFMI010000121.1:0-563 GCA_037478635.1 Candidatus Geothermincolales bacterium
CATCGCCTACGTGCTGGGGGCCATATGTTCCATGACCGCTGGTTTCGTGGGCATGAACATCGCCACCAAGGCCAGCGTGAGGACCACCCGGGGTGCGGAGAAGGAAGGTATAGGAAGGGCGCTCGCCATAGCATTCCGGGGTGGGGCAGTGATGGGCCTCACCGTGGCGGGCCTGGGACTCCTGGGCCTCTCCGTGGTCTACCTGGTCTTCGTGAAGTGGTGGAAGGTCATAACCGACCCTGCTGGCCATCGCCGGTTTCGGGCTGGGGGCCAGCTCCGTGGCCCTCTTCGCCAGGGTCGGCGGAGGCATATACACCAAGGCGGCGGACGTGGGGGCCGACCTGGTGGGCAAGGTGGAGGCGGGCATCCCGGAGGACGATCCCCGCAACCCCGCGGTCATCGCCGACAACGTGGGGGACAACGTGGGGGACGTGGCCGGCATGGGAGCCGACCTGTACGAGTCCTACGTCGGGAGCATCGTGGCTCCCATCACCCTGGCGGCCACCGTGTTCGCCGTGAGCGGCGCCGACGGGGTGACCAAGGGGATGCTGCTCCCCATGCTC
>JBBFMI010000121.1:573-6281 GCA_037478635.1 Candidatus Geothermincolales bacterium
GCGATTACCGACGCGACGATGCCAACCGCCGCGATGAGCATGGGGAGCAGCATCCCCTTGGTCACCCCGTCGGCGCCGCTCACGGCGGTAATCGCCACGCTTTTCGTGCGGGTAAGGGAGGGTTCCCATCCCGCCCGCGCCCTCAACGCGGGGAGCTATGGTGCCGCCCTTCTGACCACCATCGGCACCCTGGTGATGGTCATTTTCTGGCTGAGGGGAGTCGAGAGCGTCAAACACCCGGTGGGGTTCTGGATCTCCATCGTCGCCGGCCTCATCTCTGGCCTGGCCATAGGATGGATATCGGAGTTCTACACCTCTGACCGTTTCCGCCCGGTGAGGGAGATCGCCAAGTCCTCCCAGACGGGTCCGGCCACCACCATCCTCGCCGGTTTCTCCGAGGGGATGGAGAGCACCACGGGCGCCATCCTGATGCTGGTGGGCGCCATAGCGGCCGCTTACCTGGCCGGCAAGTGGGCCATGCCGGACGTAGCAAACAGCGGTATCTACGGCATCGCCCTGGCGGCCATAGGGATGCTCTCCACCACCGGCATGACGGTCTCGGTGGACGCCTACGGGCCCATCGCCGACAACGCGGGGGGCATTTCCGAGATGAGCGGGCGTCCCCCGGAAGTGCGCCAGATCACCGACAGCCTGGATGCCCTGGGCAACACCACGGCGGCCATCGCCAAGGGCTTTGCCATCGCCTCTGCCGGGGTCACCGCCCTGTCCCTGTTCAAGGCCTACACGGCGGCGGTGGGCATAGAGATCATCGACCTGGCCCGCTGGCAGACGGTGGTGGGGCTTTTCCTGGGCGGCATGTTCCCGTTCCTGTTCTCCTCCATGGCGATAAAGGCGGTGGGCCGGGCGGCCTACGACATGATCGAGGAGGTGCGCCGGCAGTTCCGCGAGATACCTGGCCTGAAGGAGGGGAAGGAAGGGGTTCGCCCGGAGTATGCCCGTTGCGTGGACATATCCACCAAGGCGGCGCTGCGGCGGATGGTGCCCCCCGCCTCCATTGCCATCGTCAGCCCGGTTATTCTCGGGCTGTGGGACGTGCAGGCGCTGGCCGGTTACCTGGCCGGGGCCCTGGTGGTCGGGTTCCTACTGGCCATCTTCATGGCCAACGCCGGCGGGGCCTGGGACAACGCCAAGAAGTACATAGAGGCGGGCAACCTGGGCGGCAAGGGGACCCCCACCCACGCCGCGGCGGTGGTGGGAGACACCGTGGGGGACCCCTTCAAGGACACCGCCGGGCCTTGCATGAACATCATGATCAAGGTGATGTCGGTCATCGCCCTGGTGTTCGCCCCCCTCTTCCTGAGGTGATGACCTGGAGACGAGCCGGGGGCCGGCAACGCCGGCCCCCTTTTTTACTCCCTTGTGCTCGTTGTCGGAAGAATTATTCCATGAGAGTTCCCTCGTTCCCGTGATCCCGTTCCCGTCTCGGCCTTTCCTCCGGCGCCTCGATCTGGAAAAGCACTACACCCTCCGCATTAAGCCCTCTTGGAATGGGGACCCAGTCCTACACGGTTTTTGTTGCCTCATATTACAATCTACCGGTTCATGTCCCGGGATGAAGGGGATGGTCGCCCTCTCTCCCCGTTTCGCGCCGGAGAACCGCGGTCTGTTCCGAGGCCCGGGAGGGCTTTGCGGGGTCTGTGCCGAATCAGCGTCTTGGACACGGGAAGTTCCGTGCCCGGGGGGCCATGGTCCCGGCGGGGAATGCGTCCCTCCGTGGGCCGCGCGTTGACAGGGGTAGAAAAAAGTGATACTCGTAGGCGCCGAAAGTCGTTGGAGGGAACGAGGACATGAAACTCATAGTCACCGAGAAGGACACCACCGCCAGGAGGATCTCCCATATCCTTTCGGGGGGCAAGGCCAAGAACGTGTCCCGGGGAAGGGTGCCCATATATTCCTTCCGTTCTGACGGGGAGGAATACCGGTGCATAGGCCTGAAAGGCCACATCCTCAAGGTGGATTTCCCCGAAAGGTACAGGCAGTGGCAGGAGGTGGAGCCGCGGGACCTCATCCACGCCGAGATCGTGAAGGTCCCCACTAACAAGAGCCTGATAAAGCTGGTCCAAGACGAGGCCAAGAAGGCGGACGAGATAATCATCGCCACCGATTTCGACCGGGAGGGCGAGCTCATAGGGGTGGACGTCATCAACAAGGTGAGGGAGGTGAAACCCGACATAGCTGTCCGCCGGGCCCGCTTTTCCGCCCTCACGCCCGCGGAGGTGAAGAGGGTCTTCTCCTCCCTGGAGGACCCCTATTACGACCTGGCTTCCGCGGGGGAGGCCCGCCAGGACATCGACCTCATATGGGGAGCGAGCCTCACGCGTTTCATCAGTCTGGCCTCCACCCGCCTGGGCAAGAACTTCCTGTCGGTGGGCCGCGTGCAGAGTCCCACCCTGGCCCTCATCGTGGACCGGGAGAAGGAGCGAAGGGATTTCGTGCCCACTCCCTTCTGGACCCTGAGGATCTACTGCCGCAAGGGAGAAGACGTGTTCCCCGCGCAACACCAGAGAGAACGCTTCCCCACCGAGGAGGAGGCCCGGAAGGCCATGGAGGGGCTGGAGGACAGGGCACTGGTGGCGGCGCTCAAGGAGACCGTCAAGGAGATTCCCCCGCCGCCTCCCTTCAACACCACTTCCCTGCTGTCTGCCGCGGCTTCCCTGGGATTTTCCGCCGCCAAGGCGATGAGCGTGGCCGAGACGCTGTACATGAACGGCTACATAAGCTATCCCCGGGTGGACAACACCGTTTACCCGGATTCGCTGGATTTCAGGGGCATCCTGAAGGAGTTGTCCGGGGTGCCGGATTTCCAGGAGTTGTGCGGCGAGCTCCTGCGGAAGAGGAGATTCCAGCCCACCCGGGGCAAGAGGCAGTCCACCGACCATCCGCCCATCCACCCCACGGCGGCGGCCCGGAGGGAGGAGCTGGGAGAGCAGGAATGGCGCCTGTACGAGCTCGTGGCGCGCCGCTTCATGGCCACCCTGGCGGACAGCGCCCAGGTCGCCAACCTCAGGGTTGACCTGACCTGCGGGAGCGAGCCCTTCGTGGCCCGGGGATCCCGCATCCTGCGGGAAGGCTGGTACCGCTTCTACACCTACGGTCGCAAGAAGGAAACGCTCCTGCCGGCCCTGGGGGAAGGAGAGGTGCTGGAGCTGGCGGCGCCGCCGGAACTGAGGAAGGGGGAGACCCAGCCGCCGCCCCGGTACACCCAGGGGAAGCTCATCGAGAGGATGGAGGAACTGGGCCTGGGGACCAAGTCCACCCGCCACGCCATCATCGAGAGCCTCTACCAGAGGGGATACATTTACGGGGACCCCATCGCTCCCACCGAGACGGGGATCGCGGTGGCGGAGGCCTTGCGCAAGTTCGCGGGGGTGATCTCCACTCCCGAGATGACGGCCCAGCTGGAGAGGGACATGGACGCCATAGCCGAGGGAAGGGAATCCCGGGACGAGGTGGTGGACAAGTCCAGGGCCATGCTGGAGCAGGTCATGGACCTGCTGGAGAGCAGCCGCCAGCAGGTGGCGGAGGAGATACGCAACGGCATACGGGAGGACAAATCCCTGGGAGCCTGTCCCGCCTGCGGATCCCAACTGCGGGTCCTCAAGGCCAAGAAGAGCAAGAAGAGGTTCGTGGGATGCGAGAACTACCCGGATTGCCGGGTCACCTATCCCCTTCCCCAGTTCGGCATGGTGGTGCCCACCGGGGAGAGCTGCCAGGAGTGCGGCTCGCCCCGCATCAAGGTGGTGAACAAGGGCAAGAGGCCCTGGGTCCTCTGCCTGGACCCCGAATGCCCCAGCAAGAAGGAAAAGGAAAAGGTGATGGAGGAAGCCGGGGAGGGCGGGTGATCCGGCCCCGCGTTGTCCGCTCGTGTCCCTGGACGTTGGGCAACTAGGGATGTGGGCTGACGGCGATCGCCATACCCGGCGTCCTCGCCAGGGAAAACGGCTTCATCGGAAGCCTCTTCTGTGAAGGAGGGAATCATGCCCAAGGTGGCGGTAGTGGGAGCGGGCATGGTGGGTTCCTGCGCCGCCAGCGAAATCGCCCGCGAGGGGTGGGCGGACGTCGCCCTGCTCGATGCCGACGGAGACCTGGCCAGGGGAAAGGCGTTGGACATCTCCCATTCCCTTTTCCTTTCCGGTTCCTCCTCCAAGGTGGAGGGAGGGGATAGCTACCGCCTGGCGGAGGGGGCAGCGGCCGCGGTGATCACCGCCGGCTTTCCCCGGAAGCCGGGGATGAGCCGGGAAGATCTCCTGAAGCGGAACGCCGAGGTGGTTTCCGAGGTCACCGAGCGCCTGCTGGAGGTGACCGGCCCCATACCCCTGGTGGTGGTGACCAACCCCCTGGACCTGATGACGTACCTGGCCTGGCGGGTGTCGGGCCTTCCCCGGAGCATGGTGATGGGGATGGCGGGCATGCTGGACGGCGCCCGCTACGCCTACCATGTCTCCCGGGAGCTCGGAGTGCCCATCTCGGAGATAAGACCCGTGGTCATCGGCACCCACGGCGAGGAGATGCTGCCGCTTCCCCGATTCACCACGGTGGGGGGCAGGTCCCTCGCCGACCTGCTGTCCCCGGACAGGCTGGACGAGCTGGCCGACAGGACCAGGGAGGCGGGGGCGGAAGTGGTGCGCTTTCTCCGATCGGGCAGCGCCCACTTCGCCCCGGGTGCTTGCGCGGCCCGGATGGCCAGGTGCCTGGTGACGGGGGAGCGGCTGGAAGTGCCCTGCAGCGTGCGGCTGGAAGGAGAGTACGGGCTCCGGGACGTGTTCCTGGGCGTGCCGGTGGTCCTTTCGGCCGGGGGATGGGAAAGGGTGGTGGAGCTACCCCTGGAGGGGGACGAGGTCTCCCGCCTGAGGGAGGCGGCGGAGGCCATGCGGAGCAGGATGGAGGAACTGGATGCCTGGTTGGAGGGCTCCCTCCCCTGAGGAGATATCGGCGCTGGTGGAGGAGATGGCGGTGGAGGCAAGCCTTCGCCTCCCGGCCGACGTGAGGGATGCCCTGGACCGGGCTCTTCGGGAGGAGAGCGGGGAGCTGGCCCGTTACGCCCTTCGGATGCTCCTGGAAAATGCCGATATAGCCTCGAGGGAAGGCATTCCCCTCTGCCAGGATACTGGGACCTTCCATCTCTTCGTGGAGGTGGGAAGGGGGACCTGCGCCCCGCCTTACCTGCGGGAGGCAGCCGAGGAGGGGTTGAGGAGGGCCACCCGCCGGGTTCCCCTGCGCTCTTCCCAGGTGGAAGACCCGCTGGGGGAGAGGAAGAACACCGGGGACAACACCCCGTTGAGGCTCCACCTGGAGTCGGCCGGCGAGAGGGAGGGGATGAGGTTCTCCCTGCTGGCCAAGGGAGGCGGGAGCGAGAATTCCACCTCCCTGTTCATGCTCCTGCCCGGCGAGGGGAAGGAGGGCCTGGAAAGGGTTGTCCTGGAGGCCGTGAGGGTGAAGGCCGCCTCGGCGTGCCCACCGGTGGTGGTGAGCGTGGGGGTGGGAGGCGACGCCGAGGGCTGTCTGCGGCTGGCCTTGAAGGGCCTGCTGCGGCCCCTAGGGGAGAGGAGTCCCAGGCCCCACCTGGCGGAACTGGAGGAGGAGCTGCTGGGAAAGGTCAATTCCCTGGGAATCGGGGCGGCGGGCCTGGGGGGCAAGATCACCGCCCTGGACCTGCACCTGGAGGAAGCCCCCGCCCACATGGCCAC
>JBBFMI010000122.1:0-6221 GCA_037478635.1 Candidatus Geothermincolales bacterium
GATGCGCGGCCAATCCTCCCACCCGCGAGGGGTCGCGCCTGGGCTCCGTAGGGCTTCCCATGCAAGACACCGAGATAAAGATCGTGGACCCCGAGACGGGGGAAAGGGAGATGCCGGTGGGGGAGATAGGGGAGATATGCATAAGAGGCCCCCAGGTGATGCAGGGATACTGGAACAAGCCCGAGGAAACGGCCCGGGTGCTCCGGGACGGTTGGCTGTACACGGGAGACATCGGCCGCTTCGACGAGGACGGATACCTTTACATCGTGGACAGGAAGAAGGACATGCTCATATACAAGGGCTACAACGTCTATCCAAGGGACCTGGAGGAGGTGATAAACTCCCATCCCAAGGTAGCCCAATCCGCGGTGGTGGGGAAGTACGATGAACGTTACGGATACATTCCCGTGGCATTCGTCCAGCCAAAACCCACGGAAACATTGGATCCCGAAGAGATAATGGAATACGCTAACCAGAGGCTGGCCGCCTACAAGAGAATAAGGAAAGTGGTGATCGTGGAACAATTGCCGGCGAGCGCTGCCGGAAAAGTGCTTCGCAGGGAACTCCGCGAACAGGTCAAAGAAATGGAGATTCCTGGATTGGACGAGTAATCATAAAAATTTAAATATTTAACTTACATCTATTACGTATTCACCTGTCCTTGAAGATGTTCTGTAATCGCTCAGCTCAACTAAAACAGGGAAGTGAGGGAAGGCAACGCGAAGCTATTCTCTGAAATGAATGGACTAAGAAAAAGTAGACATAAGATATATTATCGGCTATGGTTTCCAATTGACGCCCGTCCTTCTGGCACGCTTCCTTTTCAAGCTTTGAGAACCTTTCCTTTTCACAACTCATGATCAGATAACGCAAGCGGTTAAAATGGGTCTTAAGCACTCTTTGGATGAGAATACACGGGTGACCTTGCGCCTGCTTTTGATCTCCTTTCCGTTCCTTTCTGGCACTCTCCTGCTTCTTCGCGGTGTAGCTTGAGGGGCGCACTTGTCCCGGGTATTTTAAGGGGGTGGCGAGGACCAGGTTCCCCCTCAAGAAGCGGATGAGATCGGGGTAACGATTTTCACGCCTCCTTTAAGGCTTAAAAGGCCTACTCCGGCGCCCCTCCCGGGATTTTCCTGGTTAAGATCAGAGGAAGGCTTTTCGATCGCTCTGGTTTATGTCTTTGGCTGTCTCGAGTCATTATTAGTAGCGCTACTCGGTCACAACTGTCTTATGCCTGGACCCCGAAGATATAGGGGTAAAAGGTTGTTGATTGCTTCTTGATAGCTTGTTAGGATTTACGATATTTAACGATTCCATCTGAAACGATAATTCGGTAGGCCCTTAACAACAACCGTCCAGTCAAAACGCATCCTGACTTTTACCATAAGAGCCGAGGAAGGAGTGTCGATCAGCTGCATGCCATCAGAAAGGGAAACGGCCGGCGATCTGGGGGTTGAAATTAATGGAGTTCGAATTCGACATCGAAAACATCCAGCGATTGATCGAGCTGAAAAATTATCGAGAATTAAAAGAGCTCTTTGCTCATATTCCCGTTCAAGATGTGGCTGAAATTTTGAATCACTTAGAATCAAAAAGCAGCCTGTTGGCTTTCAGGCTCCTCCCCAAAAAGAAGGCAGTAGAGGTGTTCCCCTTTCTGTCGGAAAAGATCCGTAACGCATTCTCGCAGATGATAGCCGAAGACGAGTTGAGAAGCCTGGTAGAAGGACTTTTCTTCGACGACAAAATCGACTTCCTCGAGGAAATGCCGGCTAACGTAGTCAAGAAAATCCTCCAGAACACTCCAGAAAGCGAACGCCAACTCATAAACCAGTTTTTAAACTATCCTCATGATTCTGCCGGCAGCATAATGACCATCGAGTACGTGGACCTACGCCAGGACATGACGGTATCCGAGGCACTTGAACATATCCGCAAGACAGGTTTGAACAAGGAAACCATCTACACATGTTACATCATAGACCATGAACGCCACCTTCAGGGAGCCGTTTCCTTGAAGGAACTCGTCCTTTCTCCTCCAGATGCCAAAATTGAAAACATAATGGAGCGAGACGTTATTTCGGTCAAAACCCTTGAAGACAGGGAAGTCGTCGCAACCTTGTTTAAAAAATACGACCTTTTGGTCATGCCCGTGGTAGACCAGGAAAACCGATTGGTGGGCATCATCACCATCGATGATGTCGTGGACGTGCTGGAAGCGGAGACAACCGAGGACTTCCAAAGGATAGGCGGTATCAGCCCCACGGAAAAATCGTACCTGGAGCAAGATATTTTCCGTTTAGCGAGGAGTCGCCTCCTCTGGCTGCTTATACTCATGATTTCCGCCACTTTCACCGGGAGGATAATTCAGCGCTTCGAATCGGTGCTTCAGGGCAGCGTCATACTGGCCGCCTTCATTCCCATGCTCATGGACACTGGCGGCAACGCCGGATCCCAGTCTTCCACCCTTGTAATACGCAGTTTGGCGCTGGGAGAAATAAGGCCCATTGATTTCTGGAAGGTTATGTCCAGGGAGATAGGTGTCAGCTTGATAGTAGGTTGCGTCCTGGGAATCGTCAACCTGATTCGTCTCATCTTTCTCGAGAGAATTTCCTTAGAGATAGCAATGGTCGTAACCATAACCCTAATAATCACCGTTCTTCTGGCCAAGCTCGTGGGAGGAATTTTACCCTTAGCGGCTAAAACGGTCAGAATTGACCCGGCCATCATGGCCAGTCCCCTTATCACAACCATCGTGGACGCCATGGCGTTGATCGTGTACTTCAATGTGGCATCTTTAATTCTCGATCTTTGACGTCTAACATGGCATCCCTGTTCAATATGTGAAAAAAGAACGCCCTCATGGCCACGAGGAATCATCGGGCGAGGGGTTTTCCCGTGTGGTAGGCCCAACCCACCAGGCGGGCCACCGTATCACCTCCCTCATCCCTCACCTCCATGAGGTAATAGCCCATCTTGCCCGCCCTTCCCTCGTGGCGCACTTCCGCCGTCAGCCTCGAACCCGGCCCCGGCGGACGGAGGTAATCGACGCTCACGTGCAGGGCCACCGCCCTGGTGCCGAAGGAATTGGAGGCGGCGGCGAAGGCGACGTCGGCCAGGGAAAAGATTATCCCCCCGTGCACGAGCCCGAGGAAGTTGAGGTGTTCCGGGCGTAACCGGAGGGAGACCCGGGCGTAACCGGGCCTTATCTCCTCCAGCTCCGCTCCCAGCTCGCTGGCGTAAGGGTCACCCTCGATGACCTCCTGGACCCCCCTATCTACCTGCTCCGGCATAGCGCAATCCCCCTTTTCGTGCCGCTCAAGAAAGGGTTCGATCCGGATCTTCACCAAGGAAATCCGATTGACGAGAACATAGAACCTTTGCTCGCTCGCTCAAGGGCTTTCGCGGTGTCGAAAGCCACCTGGAAGGGATTCTCCAGTCCTGTCCGGGGGCTCATTCCGCTGGCTGTACGATCCCTCAGCCAGAAGATCCCCTTCCCTCCCATCGATCCCGCAGGCGCTCCAGCCAGCGGATCTCTTCCCTGTAACGGGCGAGCTCTTTCTCCCTCAACAGGTCCCCGGTCTCCCCTTCCAGCCCCCTCAAGAGCTCCTCTTCCCTCTCCAACCGCCCGAGGATGGATCCAAGGTAAGATAGCCGCCTTTCCAGGGCCTCGAGCACTTCGTCCTTCCCGAGGAGCCCCAGGAAGGGAATGGCCAGGGATTCCTCCATCCGCAGGGGTTCATCCTCGGCAAGGGCCATGAAAACCAGGTCCCTGAGCCTCTCCCGTCCCCGGGAGGTGAGTCGATAAACCCTCTTTTCGGGAGCATTTCCCTCCCGGTCGAGCCGGGATTCCAGGTAGCCTTCCCCCTCCAACTTGGCAAGTGACTTGTACACCGCCACCTTGCTCGCCTTGGCCCAGCGAAGATAGCCCCGGTCCACCAGGCAACGATAGAGCTGGTAGCCGTGCAGTTCTCCCTCGGCCAGTACCCCCAGCACCATCAACTCGACCCTGGATACCAAGGCCCCTTCCCTCTTGACCTTGCCCTCGTGTCCTAAAATAGTTACAAGTTAAATAATATACTATTTAATAACCTATGAGCCTTCCGTGCCCGGGAACCGCCATCTCCGTCCCCCGTCCTCTACCCGGGAAGCTCCAGGACGCCGTCGGCGATCTTCACCAGGTGGCCCACCACCTCCCCGCTCAGCATGCGCAGCTCGAAGGCATTTAGGTAGGTGTCGGCCGAGCGGTCGAAAAGGATGCGGGCGCTGGATGGGAACTCCTCGTCTCCCTTCCAGATGATCATGAGCAGGGGAAGCCGGGGAAAGGTGGGGATCACCACCCCGAGGTCACCCTGCTCCACCACCCTGCCGCCCAGCGCCACCGCCGCTTCCCGCAGGGCGTCAAGGTCCTCGGAGAACCGGGAAAGCAGCCTCTCTTCCACCGTCTCCTGGAAGCTCTTGACGTAGAAAAGGCCGTCCTTCAACTCCCGGTAGGGAACCCACTGGTTGGCAAGGGGTTTCGCTTGAGCCTTCGACAGGTAGATCAAGGAGAGCAGGCGCATCACGTAGGACGTGAGGAAAGGGGGTCCCTCGAACCGCAGGTCGGGATGGGATATCATGATCTCCCACCTGTAGACGGGAAGGCGGATGTGACCTTCCTCGTATATCAATCCGGCGGACTCGGCCACCTCCAGGGGATCCCTTCCCCTCAGGTTGTTGGATGGTTCGGCAAAAGGATCCGGGGATACCTTCTTCTCCTCTTCGCTTCCCATGGCTTTTCCTTTCGGCCGGTCTCGTAACCCAGGGCGCTACCTGATCGACGCCTGAAGGGCTGGGCCCAAGAGTAATATATCACCGCGATGGCGACCCATTGATGGCAGTATACTGTCCCGGCAGGAAGCTATTCCGATCAAATGCCCCTTACCTCCACCGGAAGGATGGAGGAGAGCCCCTTCGCCCAATCCCTCAACCTATCGGGTGGATACCCCTGCCTTCCCCTCCATTCCGGGTCCAGGGTGTGCTCGCCGCGGAAGGCCTGGAGCACCAGTTTCCTTCCTCCCCTCAGCAGATCCGCCACCCTCCAGAGGTCCTCCTCCCCCACCAATCCCGGGACCACCGTGCAACGGAACTCGTGCTCCCCTCCCCACCCGAGGATGAGGCCGATGGACTCCCTGATCCGTTCGGCCAGAAAGTCATGGGGGAACGGACGGCGGACCACCTGGGGATAGCGTTCCAGGGATGTCTTCACGTCCATGGCCACGAAATCCACCAACCCTTCTCCCAGCAGGTCCTGCAGGACCTCCGGCCGGGACCCGTTAGTGTCGAGCTTCACCCCCAGCCCCGCCCACTTCAACCTGCGGCAGAGCTCCAACAAGCCAGGATAGAGGGTCGGCTCTCCCCCGGTGATCACCACTCCGTCGAGCCACCCCTCTCGCTCGCGCAGGAAGCTCTCCAGCTCTGACCAGTAGAAACCCCCCTCCTGTGGTTCCACCAGCTCGGGGTTATGACAGTAAGGGCAGCGGAAGTTGCACCCGGAGATGAAAAACACGGATGCGATACGTCCCGGCCAGTCAAGCATGCTGGCCGGCAGAAAGCCATACAACCGTTCGAGGAAGAAATCCTTTACCGCGCTCTTCATCTTTTCTCGGGAAGACGAAGTCCCTTCGCCCGAGGACCTGGGGCCTCCCCGCTCACCTCGCTTTCAGTCGGTCTCTCAATATCCCTCAGTTATGGATATAGACGGCTATCTCCGAGGCCGAGGGGACGGTGCACCTCCAGGCCCGGATCTCCCTGCCCTCGTCATCCACCAACACCATGGAGGGCGTGCAGAGGACCCCGTAATAGGCGGCCTCGGCCAGGCCTATCGGGTCATCCAGGTCGTAGATCTCCACTTCCCTGAACTTCCCCGCCACCTCCTTGGCGGCGGGGCACTTGGGGCAGTCCGCCTTCACGAAGACCTTGAGGTGTTCCATGCCGGATCCCTCCTTCCCCTAAACCCTGGCTCTTTCCTTCCGTCAACTCCGCTCTTCACTTTTTTGAAAAGCGTGGTTTCTAAACCCAATGGCCCGGAGGCTCATGCTCCGCTCGCCTCTCTCAGGTCCCCCTCCTCCTTTCGACGGACACCTCGGACCAGCTTCCCATTGAGGTCAGTCCTCACCCGGTCCCGCAGCTCTCCCAGCTTTCCCTTGTTCCAGGTGTTTATCTTGGAGAAGTAGCCCACTATC
>JBBFMI010000123.1:0-6190 GCA_037478635.1 Candidatus Geothermincolales bacterium
CCACGACACGCAGTTCTTTGTCTCCCGCGGAAACGGTGGCATCGGCGCCGCTTTCCTGGGAGAACTGGGCCTTCGGATATATCGGCGCCCCCAGGTCCTGCTCCGTGGGCTCCACCTTCTTCACGTCGACCTTGGCCTGCACCTGCTCGCCCGAGGGGCCGGTTCCCTCGACCACCACGGAGCCCCCGCTCTCGTCCGCCCTCTCCACCGACACCTGAGGGGCTTGATCCTCCTCTTGCCCCTCCGCTTCCTGTTCCCTGCCACACCCTCCCAGGGTGAACAGGCAGAACACGAGAGAACCGATGAGCGCGACCAAGACCGCGGACCAGCCGATAGTCCTGTTCTTCATGGGACACCATCCTCGCTAATGCTTGCCCACCAACACCGGCGAAATTCTAACATCGCCATAGGGCTCGAGTCACTTCTCGATTGAAAACACCGTGAAATCGCAACGCTCGTTCCCACGCTGAACGACGCCCCGAAGAAAAACGTTATTTTACGCCTTTCAGCCCTGCACTGTAGAAGGAAAACTTCCTTTATGAAAGGGGCCCCGCTTGAACGCCTGGCTGGCCTTATTTTCCCGGTGATAACCTGGGAGCACGGTATCCTCTTCAGGGGCCGAAAGCGTCTGCCCTTTCAAAGTCGACGAGCCTCTAAAAATGGTTGCCCGATTGGACTGCTCCTCAAGCGCCCCTGTTGAATGTGCTAATACAAGCTCATTTAAGGGATGGACTTTCAGGAAAACCGGCATCCAGGAGGGCCATGGATCGACTGGATCGAGCGAACTGGCAGCATTGACAAATGTTGCGGTCCCCCTCGATACTCCCAAATACATTGGGTGGCTCCCGGACAGGGGTCCATCCATCCTCCTCGTTCAAACATGGACAATCTGACCATTCGTCCACTTACTGGACTTCTTATCCAAACTTTTGTTAAAAATTATTGAAAATCGGTCAGGTCGGCGGGGAGGTCTTGATGATCAAGTTCGCTTTGACCGTGATGGAGGCGGCCGCCATCTTGGCCCTGGCCCTGACGGCCTTCAGGGCAAGCCCCAGGAATTTCCTTAACCGCTCGTTCGCCCTTTCCCTCTTGCTTCTCTCCGGATGGGTGCTGTGCGGGTTTCCACACCTCCTGTTGTCCAGCCCCTCGGAGAGATTCTTGACCATCCAGTTCAGGTTATCCTACACGTCCGCCCTCCTCGCCCTGGGTAGCTTCACCGCGTTTTCCTGGAGTTTTTATCTCAGGGCAAGGCCGCCCCAGACCGCATTGTCCCTCGTGTTCATGGCCACCCTCCTCGTGGGGGCCGCCAGTCTCACTGACCTGGTGATCAGAAAGGTGGTGCTGATAAACAACCACTACCTCATCGACAAGGGCCCACTGTATCCCCTCCATTCCTTCGCCCTGCTTGGGATGGGCGTCACATCGCTTTGCCTGATCTCGGCGAAGAGGATGATCAGCCGGAGCCTGGACCGGGCCAGGGCAAACTATATCCTGTTTGGTTTCGGCATCTTCATCATACTCGGCATCGTGCTGGGGGCAGTCCTCCCGGGGATCATGAAAAGGGACGTCACCTCTGACTATCCCTTTTTCCTGGTGATCATCCCGGTGACCGCTACCTCCTATGCCATGCTCAAACACCGCCTCCTGGACGTAAGGGTGGCCATGAGGAAGGGGATCGCCTATATCGTCACCCTTGCTTTCTTCGGGGTCCCCATGGCATTCTTACAGCTCATCCTGTGGGACCGGTTCTCCGGCAACCCCTCCGCCCAGAAAGGCGCGTCCATGGCCGTCTCCGTCGGGGCCGTTTTTCTATCGCCGCTGATCCTCCGTGCCGCGAGTCGATTGGCCAATCGCATCTTCCTCGCGGGACTTTACGACGACGTGGCCCTCCTCCACCGGGTATCGAACATATTTTCCTCCACCTCTGACATCAGGGAGGGCATTACCGAGGCCTCGATCCAAGTGTGCAAAACGCTCAAGCTCTCCAGCCTCTTGGTCACCCTCCCCGACAGGATAACCATGGGAAGGGGCAACTGGGTTCTGGGAGCCGCCTGGAAAGACGAAGAATTAAAAGGGCTTCAGTTCACCACCAGGGAAACATCTCCCCTGTTCGAGCCCCCGGAAAAACCCCTGATACTCGAGGAGCGACCATGGATCCAGGATGACAACCTGGCCCGCATACGGGATCTCCAGGGACTGGGCCTTATCGCCGTCTTTCCCCTCGAAGGGCCGTCGGGGACAAAAGGCACTCTGGTCGTGGGGAACAAGCTCTCCCGGGGTGCACTGGACCCACTGGACGTGGAGTTCCTGCACGAGTTCGCCAGGAGGGCGGGTCTCTACGTGGAGAACTATATCCTCTCGGCGAATCTGCTCTCCCAGTTCGAGGAATTGATGAGGGTCAAGGAGGAGCTGGAACAATCCCATCGCTTCAAATCGGACATCATCGCGGTAACCTCTCACGAGCTACGCACTCCTCTCACCATCCTGGCCGGCTTCGCCTACATGCTACGGGACAATTACCACCGTTTCAGCGACGACGAGAGGAGGCAATACCTGGAATACATAATAACCTCCTGCGAGAAATTGAAATCCATCCTCGACCAGTTCCTTACCGTCTCCTACTTCCAGGAGGGCCGCGCCACCGCCAGGATGGAGGACATGTACATATCCGAGGTCATCGACGAGGTGTTCGCCTACTTCTCCCCGGAACAAAGGGAGCGGCTCAGGAAAAGGATCCCGGATCCAGTGCCAAGGGTGAGATCGGATCGTAGTTACCTGGTGCTCATGATCAGGAATCTCGTGGAAAACGCCCTGCGGTTCAGTTCCGCCGATTCGCCCGTCCTGGTGGAGGTGGAAAGCAGGGATAAAGACGTGTTCATCTCCGTGACAGATTACGGCATGGGCATCGAGCCCGCATCGGCCCAGGTAATATTCCAACCCTTCGCGAGGCTCGAGGAGACGGATAAACACCACAAGGGCATGGGCCTCGGCCTTTACATAGTGCGCCTTATAGCCGAACTGCTGGGAACCGAGGTGAACCTGGAATCCACGCCTGGAAAGGGCACCACGTTCTTTTTCCGCCTCCCCCTATCCGAGGTGTCCTGACGGACTCTCCCAAAGCCGATTCACTCACTCCATCCCTTTCACAGGCCTTCGCCCTTATTATCCAGGAAGTTCACCCTCTTGAGGGCATACCACTCCTGCAGGGACATCCAAGGCAGCTCGGGATGGTAGGCCTTGCGCGCTATGTGAAAGTAGGGAGCCGCCACCAGGGCACATCCCACCTCGTCTTCACCTATCCAAGACACTTCTACGTCCACAAGCACGGTGGGATAACTCACGTCGTGGTTTTTCCCGATGAGCACCACGCTCCGAGCCATGTTAACGGCTATGTGGGACCTCAGCCCTGGTATGTCGTTGTTTTTCAAGCCTTCCAAGCACCCCACGTCCTCCATCAGGAGACAGGCCGCGAGGGACCTGTCCTCCGGTATACCGATGCCGACCGCCGCGTACATCAAGACGGGGCCGCGTGCTGTCTTGTACTTGCATGCGCAGTTCACATGGCTTCCGGGAAGCAAGGGAAAGTGCCTCTTCCTGGCGGTTCCGAAGAGCAACCTGGTAGCCTCCCTGATCCTGTCCGCCCACAGGATTCTTATCCCCTCGAGCTCTTCCGGAAGAACCTGCGCCGCAAGGGGGTTGAAGGGAAGCATATCCCGGGCCACGTCGTACCCCCATATGACTCCCTGGGGACCACAGAAAGACGAGACCGTTATCATGTTTATCTGGCCCAGGTAGGCATCTTTCACCTCCGCCTGGTCGAAGGCAAGGATGGAGTCGAGCAACGATGACCCCGACGGAGAGAACTTCCTCGCCGTCTTTCCAACGCTTACCACCAACCCCAGGAAATAGCCTCCCGTGCCGTTATAGCCCACGCAGAATTGCTCATCCGGCCCTATGGACGCCCTTACTATCTCCGAAGGGGAGAATCTCCTGTTTACCCGCCCCGACCCCAAGGGCCAAAGGAAGACGTGAGGGATGAACGCTTCCCTTTCCTCTAGCTGCACCAGTTCCATCATCGCCCCACCTCCGCAAGAGAACTTCTTTGCCACCCCTCACCTTTTGCGGACACCGAGCAAACCGCTCACCTTGCCTATCAGAGCGGCTATCCTGTCCCCATCCACATTCTGAAGGATCTTGAGGATCGGCAGGCAATCCCTGCAGTAGATGACGACCTTTTCCCCGAAGGAAGGCCTCAGAGGGCGAAATCCCGCGTAGCGGGAGATATAGGCGATGGTGGAATCCCGGTGGGTCCAGCTGACGCCTTCCCGGTAACCCATGGCCACGCTGGCCTCCATAAGCGGTCTAATCAGGAATTGTATCGGGGTTACGCCTCCCCTGAAGGGCGGGAGTATGGCGATCTCATCCAGGAAGAAGACCCCCTCGCCCCGTATTTCCTTGCCCAGAACCGCGCCGAGCGTTTCCGCCTCCTGCCCCTCGATTCCCGCGGAGTTCACGATCCTGGGAAGTACTTCCTCCTTTCTCACCAGCGCTCCCCAGCAAAAACCTCCCACCGGATGCTCCTCGTCCCCCTCCATGACCACCAACCTGAAGGGAGGCCTGAGGTCGCCTTCCATCTTGTCAAGAACCTCTTGCTCCTTCCAGCTCTCGTACCACGGCGGGCCCGAGAAAGCCTTCGCGTAGGCTTCGGCCACCGCTTCTCTGATCTCTTCCGGTGGGGGCTCGGACTCCCCGAAAACGCGGAATCCTTCCGGCGGTCTCACCGGAGCTTGGCCATCCAGGTAGAGTTTATACGGTAAGGACCAGGTCCTTATTAGGGTGTAGATCATTCCCTTCCCACCTCCACCTTACAGAAAGGCGTCGCCGGAAAGGGGCCTTTCGTGAGGATGACTTGAAAGTCCAGACGCCCCCAATTGATTATAGATTTAAATTCCTAAAACGGTCATCTTGCAAGGACAGGGCAGCAACAAAATGATGTCGCGCGGGTCTACCTTATGCTCGGCATCCCCGCGCGACAGCTGGAGATCGAATCGACCCAGTAAATACAGGCATAGATCACGTTGTGTGATTTAATGCTCTGGTCGTCCAAATGCTGCGCCTTACCTTTCAAAAGCCTACTCCATCCCGTTTATCCTGAGTACCAGGCGGTAAGCCTCGGGATAATAGCCCTTCCTGGGACCCACTTCCAATCCCAGTTCCTGGTAGACATCTTCTTCGGGTGAAAACCGTGGCCATGCGGGTTCCGACCCGCCATTGGGATCTCCCTTGGCGGCGAAACGCGCCCAGTAATTCATCATGGTCTCCGAAAGCCTCTGTTCCTCTTGGCCCAAGTACCTGACCAGGGTTCCGAAAACGAAGGGTAGCTCGTATCCGTGATAGGCTCCCATATGTCTCGAGCTCGCCTCGGTACTCTTCATGGTGAACTTGTAGACGTACACGGGTACTCCCAACCGGGCCGTACATTCAGCCGCGTGACGAGACGGACCCCCGAAGCCGAGGGACGTGAACAACCGGTTGTAAGCCTCCTTCACCTCGGCATCCGAGGATGCGGGGAACATGGCCTCCACTTCCTGGGCCATACTGCCATAGAGAAAGGAAAGGATCGCTTTAAACTGCTGTAGGTCGAACTGGCGATCACCGAGGAAAAGCATCCCTTCATCGGCGTTGTTGCCGATAAGGAGGGGCACCCTGTGTTGCCCGCCTTCGGCGAATACCTCTTGGGGACGCTTGGGAAGGACGTAGCCGTCCACCACCGGACCAATGGAAGCCCTTCCCAGAAGACCGGTGGAGCTCTTTTCAAACGCCTCGAGCACCTGCCGGGCGTCCTTCGAGCGAAGCGCCGCCAGTTCATCTGGCTCCCCGGAACAACCCAAAGCAGAGGAGATCTTCTCCCCGAGTTTTTCAGCCTCCTTTAGGTTTTCCTGCCTTCCCGCCGACGGCATGCCCATGGATAGGAATCCGCCGCTCTGCACTATTGCCTTGTGGAAAAGGCCCTTGGCCAGGGGGCTGGCCATCAGGTAACAGACGCTTGCCCCTCCCGCGGACTCTCCGAAAACGGTGACATTGTGGGGATCTCCCCCGAACTCGTCGATATTGCGCTGGACCCACTTCAGGGCTTCTATCTGGTCCAGGAGCCCGTAATTCCCCGAGACTCCATGGGGCGATTCCTGGC
>JBBFMI010000124.1:0-6127 GCA_037478635.1 Candidatus Geothermincolales bacterium
AGGGAATGAGACATGGAGACCTTCCACGAAGACGTGACGGGGACGATCCTGTTCTGCTTCCTGGCCTGCCTGGGAGCCCTGATCCTGGCCGTGCAGGCGAAGGGCTGGCACGGCCTCTGTCCCTATGGGGGAAGGTTGCGGAGGAACCGTAGCCATGCCCTGGCGGCGACGCTGTTCTTCCTGGCCTACACCCTTTATTTCTCCGACCCACAGCATCGGAACGTGAGGAACATCGAGGGGTTCATGAGCCTGGTGAGCCTGGTGGTGGGAGGCGCCCTGGCAGCTGTCTTCCTGGCGCTCTGGGCCAGCCTGGCCGAGGAGCTCAGGAGGTGGCTTCTGCGCAGGAAGGCCCTGGGGAACCAAACGCTTGGGTCCCGGAATTTCGTGGCGCTGAAGGTGGATGGAGCGGGCGAGGTCCTTTTCACCGAGGGCTTTTCCGGAGGACAGGACGACCTGTTGGCCTTCATGGAACCGTCATCCGCCTCCCGGGGCCTGGCTGAGATGTTGGCGGCCCACCTTCCAGGCGACAAGGGCTTGGCTTTCATCTTGCCCGTCCCGCCCAAGAGAGGTGCCAGGGCGATGAAACGCGTTGGAAAGAACGACTATCCGCAGGACTCCCCACAGGATAGGGTGAAACGGCTCCTCGAGGCCCTGGAGGAGAGCAGGATAAAGAAAGCCCGTGGTTGCCGGGTCCTCGTGGTGGGCAACGCTTCCAGGCTTTTCTTATCCCCCGGGCTTGATCCCTCCGGGCTGCTCGAAAGGTGGGGACCGGAGAGGGTGTTGATGCTCGCCCCGCCGCTTCCCACCCGTGACGGAGCCCCGGGCACCGACTCCCTGGTCTCCAACACGCCCCTCGACCTTCTTCGCGCCCTTCCGGGAGAAGGCGGGATACCCGGGCACCGCATGCGCGCCTTTATCAAGGCGTGGGTCATCGCCTTCCTTCTCATACTGCCTGTTGCCCTGCTCCTGCCCCTCGTCTTCAAGGCCAGGTGGTGGTTCCTTTCCGGCCCCGCGGGAGCGGCGGTGGCCTCCTTCTGGGTTTCCTTTCACCTGAAAGGCCCGGGTTGCGCGGGCAAAGGAACCACCTTGGACAGAGCCGAAAAAACGCCGGCACCGACTGCGACAGCGAGCGGGGCGGACAGAAAACCACTCCGCTGTATGGTAGTGGTCGGCTCCGACGACCTCGGGTCCCTTGACAACGAGGGGCTTGGGCTTATCGACATGTGGGGAGATGTCGGCAACGTGGAGGTGGTGAGGGAACCCCTTCTCCTGAGGGGTAAGCTCTTCTCCTGGCCCTCCCTTCCATCAAAGCTGGAGGAGTGGATATGGGGATGAGCGCCTTCCGCGGCGAGGCCGAGTCGAGGCCGAAAGTGAGAAATGCCCGGCAGGGCATGGGGGCGCTGGTTTCCCTTCCCCGGGCCCTGAAGGCCATGGCGACCGCGTTCCTCTTGGCCCTGGGAGCCATCTTCGCCGTCAACCTGGTAGGGAGCGCGCCGGCACAGAAGGGCGGCGTGAAGGCTCCGCCCCGGGAGCCCGAGCAGGTAACCTGCCTGGTGCCCCACGCGCAAGCCCTGCTGCAGGTCTCCTCCGTCAGGCAGGGATATCCCAGGGTGGCTTGGGAAAGACAGCTTCCGGGCAAAGCCCATCTCCGGCGGGGAAAGGCCTGCCTATACGCCTGTACCCAGCAGGGAGACATAATGGCCCTGGATCCCCGGAACGGCTCGGTCATCTGGAGCACCTCGCTGGGGGGATGGGTCAGCTCTGCCCCGCTCTTCAGCGAGGGGTTCCTGTACGTCGGCAACGCCGACCGACGCCTTTACGCCATCGACGCGAACAGCGGCAGGACGCTCTGGTTTTTCCCCACCCAGGGCGAGATCATATCCTCGCCCGTTTCCGGCAAGGGCACGGTCCTGTTCTTCGCCGACAACGATTCGGTCTTCAAGTTGGTGAACCGCCTTTACGTGGTCGACGGCAGGACGGGCGCACTCCGCTGGTCCTACGAGACCCCTAACTGGAGCAAATCTCCCCCAGCGGTGGGCGAATCCCTCGCTTACTTGGCCGGGTACGAGAGAAAGCTGGTGGCCCTCTCGATGGAAAACGGGGCCGAGACCTGGTCCTTCCAGGCGGGGAACATCATCAACTCTTCGCCCGTTTTACTGGGAGGCACCGTGGCTTGTTCCACCGTGGACGGCGAGGTAGTGGGCCTTGATGCCATCACGGGGGCGTTGACGTGGAAGACCACCATGCCGGGTCCTACATGGACCGCGTCAGGAGGCCCACATCGGGTCTTCCTGTACTACGACCGGACCGGAACTCTCAGCGCCTTCCTGCCGGACGGGAAGGTGGCATGGACCTTCCGCAAGGAAGGGCTGCTCTTCTCGCTGGTCAGGGAGGAAGCGGGCGAGATCATGGTGTTCGAGGAAGGGGGAAGGATCCACCTCCTCGACCCCGGCACGGGGAAGAGATCGGCCATAATCCACCTGCCCTTCCATGACCCGGTCTCGGCAGAGGCAGAGGGTAGCTCGATCTTCGTGGCCTCTGGCTCGGGCAGGCTGATATGTTTCGACGTGGAGCAGATGGACTGGATCGTTCCGTGAACATGGTCCTGGAAGACAATGCCACCACGGTTCGTCGCGGCCGCGCGCTGGGGGATGCCCTGTCCTCTGAGCCCGCCTACGTCCTGTCGCTCCTCCTGATGTGGGTCCTGTACCTCTTCCTGGGTTGCCTTTCACTGGTCCCCAACGGCACCATCGGGAAACTCTCGCCCATTCACGAGGCAGTTTCTTCCAATTATTTCCTACAAGAATTCCTGCGGGCCATCTTCGTCGGGAGGGCATCGGTCTTCCAGCTCCAGGCCTCTTTCTACGCGACGGTCTTCTTCCTGTCCCTCGCCTACGGGTGGGCGCTGTTCATCCTCTCACGCCGCCCGGAAAAGGGGCTTTTCTCCGTCCTCGCCTTCGCCCTGCCGGCCATGGCCCTGATGGTCATCATCCCCCCGCTGGTGAGCAAGGACGTCTTCTCCAACATCTTCTACGCCAAAATCGCCGCTTTCCACCGCGAAAACCCCTACGTGCTGAGCCCCCAGAAGTTCGTGGACGACCCCCTGATGTCCTACCTCAGCCTTCACTGGAAAAACACGGCAATCGTCTACGGGCCGGTACATACCCATTTCACCGTTCTTCTTACCCGTATCGCGGGGCGCGGCATAACCGCCAACATCTACGTCTTCAAGGGGTCCCTCGCCCTTTTCCACCTGGCCAACATCCTAATTATATGGAATATATTGGAATATACCTCCCCTGGGCGCCGCGGGCTAGGGACGGCGGTATACGCCTGGAACCCCATCGCCCTGGCCATAGGGATAGGGGGTGGACACAACGACCTGATGATGGTCACCTTCGTCCTGCTGTGCGTCCTCTTCCTCATCAAAGGCAAGGCGTGGCCCGCCTTTCTCTTCCTCTGTCTTTCCATACTGGTGAAGTACATAACCTTGATACTCCTACCCCCCTTCATCTACTGCGCGGCGCAGAGGAAAGAGGATTTAAAGTCCAGGATAATGGAGGTATCGCGCCTGATCGTCTTTCTCGGCGTCATCTCGTTCGTCGCCTTCTTGCCCTACTGGCGGGGGCTCGATACCTTCAGGTCCACCCTGAACAACATCAGGATAAGCAACATGGGGAGCGTGGGCGGCATCCTCTCCCTCGGGCTCGAGGCGCTGCTCAAGTACGTCTTCAGGTTGCCCTCCGGACTGGCCGGGACCCTTGGGTCCTGGATGCCCCGCATTGCCCTTTTGGCGATATTCTTCTGGGTCCTTGTCAGGTCTACCCGGCGGGCAACAGAATGGAAAGACGTCCCCGACGCCTTTTCCGCCATCCTGCTGGCCTACCTCTTGACCACCGGCTATTACATGCCCTGGTATTTCCTCTGGCTGCTCCCGTTCATAGCCATGAAGCCAAAAGGCCGTCGCGCCTGGGCACCGCTGGCCGGCGGGACGGCCACCATCATCCTCGGATGCGACGTCCACCCGTATTGAGGTGAGTGAGCGCCCTGCCGGGAACCGGGAAAGCCGCTTATCTCGCCTCATCCCGACGGTTCCGGCACGGGCACGATCCGCCATCCTGCCGGGCGAGGGGTCGACGCCTCTCTTCCCTAACCCCTTCCCGAGACCATCACGCCCTCCACGGCTACGGTGGGGGCTCCCAGGGAGCCCTCGAAGGGAAGGAAGACGAGGTCCTCGCCCACCATCACCACCTGCCGGAGGAGATCTAGGGCGTTGCCCGCCAGGGTGATCTCCCTGAGGGGCTCGGCCAGCTCTCCGCCCCTGATCCTCCGCCCCGTGGCCCCGAGGGAGATCTCCCCCGTGACAGGGTTAGCCCCGGCGTGCACGCCTATCAACTGGTTCACGTATACTCCCTCTCCCGCCCGCCTGATCAGATCTTCCCGGCTTCCCTGGCCCGGCAGCAGGTAGATGTTGCTCGCCCCCACCCTGGGGGGTTCCCGGAAGGAACCCCGGCTGGCATTGCCCGTGCTCGCTTTCCCGGCTCGGGACGCGGTATAGGAATTGTGCAGGAAGCCCTGGAGGACGCCTTCCCTTACGAGCTCTTTCCTGCTGGAGGGAACGCCCTCGTCATCGAAGGGATATGAGCCGAGCCCCCCGCGCATCAACCCGTCGTCCACCAGGGTGACCAGTGGGTCCGCGATCTGGTCTCCCTCTTTCCCCACCAGGAACGAACGGCCTTTCAGGACCGCCTCGGCGTTCAAGGCCGCCGCCAGGAAGCCCACGAACTCCGCGGCCACCAGCCTGTCCAGGACCACTACCGTCCGGAAGGAGGGGTGGCTCCTGGCGCCCAGTTGGGAGAGGGCCATCTCGGAGGCCTCCCGGGCCACCTTATCGAGGTCCAGGTCCTCCGGCATGATGGACGCGTCGAAGGAAAAGCCCGTCTGGGATTCTCCCCCCTCCTCGGCGATGGGGAAAACGTAACAGTAGCAATGCCCGGAAATGTATGAACCACGGAAGCCCTTGCTGTTCACGAGAAAAACCTCGCTGACCCCGTCGGCATAGGAAGCCGCCTCCACCTTGGTGACGCGCGGGTCCATGGCCAGGGTCAAACGCTCCAGCTCCAGGGCCATCTCCACCTTCCGCGAAGCATCCCATTCCAGGACCTGGGGATGATATATCCCCAGGTCCTCGACCTCGATCTTCTGGGGATCGGGTATCACGTTGTGCTCGTCGGGGGCACTGTAGCGACAGTTGTGGATGGCCTCTTCCGCTGCCCGGAGCACTCCTTCCCCGTGGCATTCGGTGGTGTAGGCGTAACCCAGCCTCCCTCCCTTCACCACCCTTATCCCCAGGCCCCTTCCGTGGGAGTACCGCAGGTCCTCCACCTCCCCCGCGAAGACCCGGACCTGCAACCCCCTGCTCTCCTGGAAGAACAGCTCCACCTCGGCCCCCGTGCCTGCCCTCCGGGAGATCTCCTCGCACCACTCGGCCATGCTGTCCAGCATGGGCTGGTCGAGCAAGGGCTCTCGGTTTCCCACTCAGATCACCTCCGTGGTCCCTCCCACCACCAGTTCCCTCACCCTCAAGGTCGGCTGCCCGGTGGTCACCGGGACCAGCTGCCCGTCCTTGCCGCACATGCCGGTGTCGAAATCCAGGTCGTCGGCCACCGCGTCGATGTCCAGGAGGACCCTCGGTCCGTTGCCGATCAGGGTCGCCCCCCGCACCGGCTCCGCCAACCGGCCGCCGCGGATCATGTAGCCCTCGGTGACGGAGAAGATGAAATCGCCGGTGACGGGATTCACCTCTCCCCCTCCCAGCTTCTTCGCGTACAGACCCAAGGGAGTATCGGCGATGATCTCTTCCGGCTTGGCGCTCCCGGCCGCGATGAAGGTGTTGCTCATGCGGGGGATGGGCAGGTGGCGGTAGGACTGCCTCCGCCCGTTTCCCGTGGCCGGCATCCCGTCCCGCATCGCCCGCTTCCGGTCATTGATGTATCCCACCAGCACGCCTTCCTCTATGAGAGGCGTGCGAGACGCCGGCACCCCCTCGTCGTCGAACCGGAACGAGCCCCAGCGGTTGCCCAGGGTGGCGTCCGAGCTCGTTTTCGCCTACGACGACGCCACCCTG
>JBBFMI010000125.1:0-6025 GCA_037478635.1 Candidatus Geothermincolales bacterium
GGGCGCGTATCTTGGCCGCCATCTGGCCCACTTGCTGCTTGTCGATGCCCTTCACCCTTATCCTGGTGGGGGTGACGATCTCGAACTCTATGCCCTCCGGGCACTTCACCAGCACCGGGTGGGAGAAGCCCAGCGCCAGCTCGATATCTCTGCCCTTGGCGGTGGCGCGATAGCCCACGCCGTGGATCTCCAACTCCTTCTGGAAACCCTGGGTCACCCCTTCCACCATGTTGGCGATAAGGGTCCGGGTGAGACCGTGAAGAGATTTATGGAACTTGGAATCGGATGGCCTCTCGACCACGATGGTCTTCTGCCCATCCTGTTCGAGCTCCCGGATGATCATGTCCGGGTGTAGCTCCTTCTCCAGGGTCCCCTTGGGACCCTTAACCGTCACCTTGTTCCCCTCTATCTTTACCTCCACCCCCGGCGGCACGGGGATGGGCTTCTTGCCAATCCTCGACAACTGGACCTCCGCCTCCTTCCAGTAAAACCCGCTTGCAGGGTCAACCCACGCAGGCCGTCACCACACGTAGGCTATGACCTCGCCGCCCACGTTCAGCTCCCTTGCCTCCTTGTCGGTGATAACACCCTTGGAGGTGGAAAGAATGGCTATGCCCATGCCTCCCAGCACCCGGGGAAGCTCCTTCCGCTTGGCGTACTTGCGGACCCCAGGCTTGCTCACCCTCTTGATGCCGTTGATGAAGGGCTCCCGGTTGGGTCCGTACTTCAGGCGGATCTTCAGGGTGTCGAAGCTCTCGCCCTTTACCACCTCGTATCCCTCGATGAAGCCCTCCCTCTCCAGTATCTCCGCTATGCGCAGCTTCATCTTGGAGAAGGGCATCTCCACCTCTTCGTGTCGGGCGGCACAGGCATTGCGGATTCGGGTCAACATGTCCGCAATGGGATCGGTCATGGTCATGTACGATCCGCCTCCTTACCAGCTAGCCTTGGTCAGACCCGGGATCTCGCCCTCGTGGGCGAGCTCCCGCAGACAGATGCGACAGAGTTGGAACTTGCGGAAGTATCCCCTGGGCCTCCCGCACCGCTTGCAGCGGTTGTAGGCCCTCACCTTGTACTTGGGAGGCCGCTTCTGCTTGGCTATGAGCGACTTCTTGGCCATAAAACCTCCTCCCGTCAGCTCGACTTGAAGGGCATGCCGAAGAGCCTCAGGAGCTCGCGCCCTTCCTCGTCGGTCTCCGCGGTGGTGACGATGGTGATGTCCATCCCCTGTATGCGCTCCACCTCATCGTAATCGATCTCGGGGAAGACCAGCTGCTCGTCGAGCCCCATGGTGAAATTTCCCCGGCCATCGAAGGACTTGGGGTTGAGGCCCCGGAAGTCCCTGACCCTGGGGATGGCCAGGGTGATGAGGCGGTCCAGGAACTCGTACATCCGGTCTCCCCTCAGGGTGACCTTGCACCCCACGCTCATGCCGGTCCTCAGCTTGAACCCGGCCACCGAGCGTTTCGCCCGGCACAGCTTCGGCTTCTGGCCGGTGATGAGGGCCAGGTCCCTCATGGCGGCATCGATGGCCTTGGGGTCGTGGGCCCCCTCGCCCACGCCCATGTTCACCACGATCTTCTCCAGCCTGGGCACCTGCATGTCGTTGCGGTACCCGAACCGCTCTTTCATGGCGGGAATGATCTCTTTCCTGTACTTCTCCTTCAGCCTGGGAACCATGACTCTTCCCTCTTCCGTCTACTTCTCCGATTCTTCAAGCCTCGAGGAAGGGTTCAGTCGATGTCGGCTCCGCACTTGCGGCAGTACCGCCTCTTCACTCCCTCGCTGTCGAAACGGTAGGCCACCCGGATGGCCCTCTCGCAAGAAGGGCAGACAAGGGCCACGTTGGACGCGTGGATGGGTGCCTCCTTGGTGATGATCCCACCCTGGGGGTTCTCCCTGGAGGGCCTGGTATGCCTTTTCACCAGGTTGACCCCCTCCACGATGACGCGGTTCTCCCGGGGGAAGCACTTGAGGATCTTTCCCTGCTTCCCCTTGTACTTCCCGGTCAGGACCTGTACCCGGTCTCCTTTCTTTATCTTCAGCTTAGTCACCAAGGCTACCCACCTCTTCTCCATCAGAGCACCTCGGGGGCGAGGGAGACGATCTTCATGAACTTCTTCTCCCTGAGCTCCCGGGCCACGGGGCCGAAGATCCTGGTCCCTCTGGGCTCCAGGTCGTCCTTGATGATCACCACCGCGTTGTCGTCGAACCTGATGTAGGACCCGTCAGGACGCCGGCGCTCCTTCTTGGTGCGCACCACCACCGCCTTCACCACGTCGCCCTTCTTCACCGCTCCGGTCGGCGTCGCCGACTTGATGGTGCCCACCACTATGTCGCCGACGTAGGCATAACGGCGGTGAGAGCCGCCCAGGACCCGGATGACCAGCATCTCCTTGGCCCCGGTGTTATCCGTCACCTTAACCCTCGACTCCTGCTGTATCATGGGCGTCCTCCCGCTACGGCCTCAGTGGGTCACTCCACCCTCTCCAGGATCTCCACCACCCTCCATCTCTTCCTCCGGGAGAGGGGTCTCGTCTCCATGATCTTGACCACGTCGCCCACCTTGCACTTGTTCTCCTCGTCGTGGGCGGCGAATTTCTTGCTCTTGCTCACTATCTTCCCGTAAAGCGGGTGGGGCTGGCGGGTTTCCACCCGCACGATGACTGTTTTGTCCATCTTGTCGCTGACCACCGTGCCCACCCGCACTTTCCTGCGGTTTATCCTCTCGGCCATGGCCTACTTCTTCCTCCTTCTCCTCCGGGGGGCGGTGCCCGCCGCGCGCTGCTCCTCGAGTTCCTTCTCCCTGAGCACGGTGAATATGCGGGCGATGTCCTTCTTGGCCTCCTTGATGCGGCTCGTGTTGTCCAGCTGCCCGGTGGCCAGCTGGAAGCGCAGGTTAAAGAGCTCCTCCTTGGCCTCCCTGAGCCTCTCCAGGAGCTCCTCGCGGGAACTCTGCCTCAGTTCTCTCGCCTTCATGCGCTACTCACCACCGAAGGTCTCCCGCTTGACGAACCTGCACTTCATGGGCATCTTGTGGGCGGCCCGGCGCATGGCCTCCCTAGCCACGTGTTCCGGGACGCCCGCCAGCTCGAACATCACCCTTCCCGGCTTGACCACCGCTACCCAGTGGTCAAGGTTCCCTTTACCGCTACCCATGCGGGTCTCCGCCGGCTTCTTGCTCACCGGTTTGTCCGGGAAGATGTTGATCCAGACCTTCCCGCTCCTCTTCACGTAGCGGGTTATGGCTACCCTCGCAGCTTCGATCTGACGGGCGGTGACCCACGAAGGTTCCAGGGCCTGAAGGCCGTAATCGCCGAAGTGGACCTCGGTGCCACCCTTGGACCTTCCCTTGAGCCGTCCCCGCTGTACTTTCCTGTGCCTTATCCTCCTGGGCATCAACATCGGTGGCTCGACCTCCTGTCCGACGCCCGGCCTTTGGGCCGCGCTACCGGGATCTCTCGAATTCCTCCTCTATATCCTCGATCTCGTCTTCCCCTTCGTAATCTTCCCGGGCTTCCTCCTGGGCCTCCTCCACGGCGTCACCGGGAGCGATGGCCCTGGATTCCGGCCTCTCCTCGATCTCGGCCTTCTCCCGAGCCTTGCGGTCCGGCTCGGAGATGAGCCCCTTGAATATCCACACCTTCACGCCGATCACCCCGAAGGTGGTCCGGGCCACGGCGAACCCGTAATCGATGTCCGCCCTCAGGGTTCCCAGGGGAACTCGCCCTTCCCGGTACCACTCGGTGCGGGCCATCTCGGCCCCTCCCAGCCGGCCGGCGCAGGAGACCTTTATCCCCTTGGCGCCCGCCCTGATGGCGTTCTGCACCGCCTTCTTCATGGCCCGGCGGAAGGAGACCCTGGCCTCGAGCTGCTCGGCGATGCTCTGGGCGACCAGGGTGGCATCCAGTTCCGGGTAATTGACCTCCTGGATGTTGACGTAAACCTCCTTGCCGGTCATGCGGGTAAGCTCCCGCTTTATCCTGTCCACCTCCGCTCCCCGGCGCCCGATGACGATGCCGGGACGGGCGGTGTGGATGTCCACCCTCACCCTCTTGGGGGTGCGCTCGATCTCCACCCGGGACACGGCCGCCCTCCGCAGGTAATCCCTGAGGAACTTGCGGATGGCCAGGTCCTCCTGGAGCAGGTCGCCGTAATCCTTGGTGGCGAACCACCTGGACTTCCAATCGTAGATTATCCCGAGCCTGAAACCGTAAGGATGGACCTTCTGACCCACGCCTTCCTCATCCTTTCTTCCGCCTTACCGCGCGGCGCCGCCCGGCAGGCGCCTTCCCGGTCTCCTCCTTCTCGGTCAGGACCACCGTGATGTGGCTGGTCCTCTTCCTTATCCTGGTGGCCCGGCCCATTGCCCGGGGCCTCCACCTCTTCAGGGTCGGGCCCTCGTCCACGTAGCAGTTGGCCACCACCAGGTTCTCAGCCCTCAGGCCGTTGTTGTTCTCCGCGTTGGCCACGGCAGATTCCAAGACCTTCCCGATGACCCTGGCCGCGTGCTTGGGGGTGAAGGAGACTATGAAGCGGGCCTCCTCCACCTCCTTGCCCTTGATCAGCCGGGCCACCTGCCTGGCCTTGTAGGGAGATATGCGCACGTACCGGGCCACGGCCCGCACTTGCACCTTCTGCTCTTCCACCTTCTCGGCCATGATCGTATCCCGTCCCTTCCTCGCTTACGGCCGGCGGCCATCACTTGTGCCTGGTGGGCCGCTCGTGGGCGAAACCGTGCTTGGTCCGCCTACGGGTGGGGGCGAACTCCCCAAGCTTGTGGCCCACCATGTTCTCGGTGATGTAAATGGGCACGTGTCTCTTACCGTCATGGACGGCGATGGTGTGGCCCACCATCTCGGGGAAAATGGTGGACCTGCGAGACCAGGTCTTGATGACCCGCTTCTCGTTCTTCTCATTCATCTCCAGGATCTTGAAGTAGAGCTTCTCGTCTACATACGGACCTTTCTTCAGAGACCTGCCCAAGGCTACCTCCCCGCCTTTCAGCTGTGCCTTCTCTTCAGGATGTACTTGTTGCTCGGCTTGTTCTTCTTCCTGGTGCGATAACCCAGGGTGGGTTTACCCCACGGCGTGACCGGGTGACGCCCGGAGGATGACCTCCCCTCGCCACCGCCGTGAGGATGGTCCACCGGGTTCATGACCGTCCCCCGGACCGCCGGGCGACGGCCCAGCCAGCGGGACCGGCCCGCCTTGCCAATGTTTATGAGCTCGTGCTCCACGTTGCCCAGCTGCCCTATGGTGGCCTTGCAGTTGATGTCGATGAGGCGCACCTCGCTGGAGGGCAGCCTCACGTGGGCGTACTTGCCCTCCTTGGCCACCAGCTGGGCGGCGGTGCCGGCGGCGCGCACCAGTTTGCCGCCCGCCCCGGGCTTGAGTTCTATGTTGTGGATCAACGTCCCCACGGGTATGGCATAGAGCGGAAGGGCGTTACCGGGCTTTATGTCCGCCTCCGGTCCCGACATGACCCAATCGCCCACGTTGAGCCTCAACGGGGCGAGGATGTAGCGCTTCTCGCCGTCCTCGTAATGGAGGAGGGCAATCCTGGCGGTGCGGTTGGGATCGTACTCGATCGCCACCACCTTCGCCCTCACGTTATCCTTATCCCGCTTGAAATCTATGATGCGGTAGAGCCTCTTGACCCTCCCGCCCTTGTGGCGGGTGGTGATGCGGCCCTGGTTGTTCCTGCCCGCCTTGTAGTTGATGGGCGCGAGCAGGGACTTCTCCGGCTCTTTCTTGGTGATCTCGGAGAAGTCCGAGACCGAGGCGAAACGCCTCCCGGGCGAGGTCGGCTTGTACTTCTTGATACCCATCTTTCCTCACATCCTCGGCATCATGCGAAGGTGCCCTCGAAGAAATCGATCTTGTGACCGGGGGCCAGGGTCACCACCGCCTTTTTCCTCTCGGCGGTCCTGCCCTGTATCCACCCCCGCCTCTTGGGCTTGGAGGGAACCTTTATGGTGTTGACCTTGGTCACCTTCACGTTGAATATCTGCTCCACCGCCTG
>JBBFMI010000126.1:0-5976 GCA_037478635.1 Candidatus Geothermincolales bacterium
GATCAACACGGGAACCTGGCCCCGCCGGAAGAAGGGGGCGGCCAGCACCGCCCCGGCCACCCTCCCGAGCACGGCCAGGAAGGCGGCCAGGGTCGTTTCGGTGAGGGGGAGACTCACCGCCCTTCACCTCCCGGCATCCCGCGAGCGATCCACCCGGGTCCCGGGTTCGCCGCCGCCTCGACCCGCCTGCCCGGCATCCTCTCGCTCTCCCGAGTCCAATCCCCGTTCGTCCCGCTGTAGCCCATGAAGGATCCGACCTCTCGCGTACCTCTCAATGGATGTAGTTGGAAAGGTTCTGGAATATCTCCACCGTGAAGGAGACCAGGGTCCTCATGATCCAGGGTCCCGAGAGCACGATCATGAGCAAGGTGACGAAAAGCTTGGGTATGAAGGTGAGGGTCATCTCCTGGATCTGGGTGGCCGCCTGGAGGATGCTGATGACCACCCCCACCAGCATGGTGACACCCAAAATGGGGAGGAGCATCAAGAGGGCGAGGTAGAAGGCCCTTCCCACTAACTCCATCATCCCTTCACGACCTCCAAAGCCTCACCGGACCTCGTCCCTACTAAGGGGCCAGGACCCGCCATCGTCATCGGAAGCTGGCCACCAGCGACTTCACCACCAGGCTCCAGCCGTCCACCATCACGAAGAGCAGCAACTTGAAAGGGAGGGATATGATCATGGGCGGGAGCATCAGCATGCCCATGGACATGAGCGTCCCCGCCACCAGGATGTCTATGATCAGGAAGGGAATGAATATGAGGAAGGCGATGATGAAAGCCTTCTTCAGCTCGCTCACCACGAAGGCGGGCACCAGCACCAGGGTGGGGACCTGTTCCGGGCTCTCCGGCTTCTCCTCGGATGACAGGTCCACGAAGAGGGCCAGGTCCTTCTCGTCCGTCTGCCGGAGCATGAACTCCCGCAGCGGCTCCAGCCCGCGACGGAAAGCCTCCTCCCGCTGGATGGAGCCCTCCATGTAGGGCTTTACCGCCTCCTGGTTCACCCTCTGCACCACCGGCGACATGATGAACAGAGAAAGGAACAGCGCCACCCCTATGATCACCTGGTTCGGCGGGAGCTGGGCGGTGCCTATGGCGTTGCGCATGAAGGATAGGATGACCACCACCCGGGTGAAACAGGTCATGCATATGAGCACGGTGGGGATCAGCGCCAACAGGGTGATGACGATGAGCAGTTGGACCAGGGAATTGCTCTTCGCACCCTCCTCCAAGGTCCTCACCAGGTCCTCCTCCTGGGGCTGGGCCACGGCAGGTCCACGGTCCAAAAAGAGGAAAATCAGGCCAGCGGCCACCAAGACCGCCATTGCGGCGGCGACGGCACGCGTCGTCTTCCCTTTCGCCAACCATGCCTTCTTCTCCCTCATGGCCTTCTCCGGCGCCCGGAGCGGGAGGTCTTCCAGCGCAGCTCGTCCAAGAGGGAGCCGCGCTCTTCCCGGGGGCTGGAAGTCACCCCTCTCATCTCCTCCCGCAGTATCGACAGGAACTCGTCTTCCAGTACCTCCGCCTCTTCTGCCGTGACCAGCTCCTCAGCGTCCAGTTCTCCCAGCAGGGCCAGTCCCCTCTCTGCCTCCCCGAT
Organism: Candidatus Geothermincolales bacterium; assembly: GCA_037478635.1. Taxonomy (GTDB): domain Bacteria; phylum Actinomycetota; class Geothermincolia; order Geothermincolales; family RBG-13-55-18; genus JACVJK01. Next base: position 1,598 of record JBBFMI010000126.1, read on the forward strand.
CAAAAGGATGCGGTCCCCCACCCTCACCTCGTAGATGCCCGAGGAGGGTCCGAGGGGCGTGAAGCCCACCACCTCCACCCTTCCCTCCCCCACGGGCAGGCCGGCCTTCCTTTTCCTTCTCGGGCCCAACCGTCGCAGGGCGATCAAAAGGGCGGCCACGGCCGCGAGGCCGAGAAAAGCCTTGAAAATGGCCCCCGCCACATCGCCGGAGGAAGCGGTGTTCCCGTTCCGTTCATCCACGCCCGCGTCATCCGGAAGGGAAGCGAGAGCTCCCTGCCCCGCGGCGGAACCGGAGCCGGAGGCACCTCCCTCTCTCGCAACTCCCTCGTTACTTGCCGCGCTGCCTTCCGGCGCGACCTCGACTTCCTCCCCGGACGGTTCGCCCGCGGGGAGGTCCCCGGTAGAGGAGACGGCTACGGCCGCCCGGTCGGGGGAAACGCTTTCGTTGGAGGGCGTGGTCGCGGCCCCTTCCCGCTGGGATATACCTTCATCGCCCGTTGTCCCAGCCTCGCCCTCTCGCGTTACCCCAGGGGCCGTTCCTTCCCCGGTGGAGAGAGCCTCCAGGGCCGTCTTCTGCCCCCGCAGGCGAGACGACAGATAGGAGGTGACCATCATTATGAGAACCAAGGCGCACAGGCCGACCAGGGCCCTTTTCCAGGGGTCCCTGGCAAGGCAACCCCTACTCCTTCCCTGGGGCCTCCCCGGTCCACCCGAGGCCACGGGGAATGGTATGGGAAAAGACCTCGAAGGACGATCGAACCTCATGGCTCAGCGCTTCCCCCTCTACGAGTGGGTGAGCCCCACGGAAACGACGGGCGAATGGAAGATGGTCGTCCAGGGGTTCATGACTGCCTCCTCACGATCTCGGTGACCCTGACCCCGAAGTCCTCGTCGATGACCACCACCTCTCCCCTGGCGATGAGCTTGTTGTTGGCATATATCTCCACCGGCTCGCCCACCACCTTGTCCAGCTCGATGATGGAGCCCTCGCCGAGGGAGAGGACGTCCTTTATCCTCATGCGGGTGCGCCCCAGCTCCACCGAGACCTCCAGCTCGATGTCCAAGAGCAGGCGGATGTTGTCCTCCTCGGACCGACCGCCCGCTCCTCCCCCGCCCAGGGGCTGGAACTCCACCCTTCTTACCTCCACCTCCTCCTCGGGACGCTCCCCCATCGCCTCGGAACGCCCCGTAGGCTCCTCCCGAGCCATGCCGCCTTCCTCGTGGTCCACCCCTGGTTGCACCGGCGTTGGGCCGTACTCCTCCTCTTCCTCCTCCAGGATCCGGTCGGCCAGGAACTTGGCGAAGGAGACGGGCATGAGCTGCACCATCTCGCTGGAGAGCAGGTCGGCCACGTGGAACTGGAAGGAAATCTGGACCAGGTCGCCCTCCTTGTACTCGGAGGGGGGCGGGGGAGTCTCCTCGGAGGAGAAATCGAGCACCTCGATGCGGGGCGGCTGGATGCTCATCTCCAGGCCCAGCATCTCCGCCATGGCCATAACCGCCCCTCCCACCATCTGGTTGACCGCTTCCCCCACCACTCCCCGGCGGTACTCGTCCAGGGGCTCGTCCAGGTCCCGCTCCTCCTCGTCCATGATGTTGGCCACCAGGTTGGCGTCCTTCTGGGAGAGGATAAGGACGGTGCTTCCCTGGAGGCCTTCCTTGAACTCCACCCACACCACCACGCAGGGAATGGGGTGGGATCTCACCACCCTCTCCCAATCCACCCAACCGGCGCTGGGAGTGGTTATGTTCACGTCCCTCCCCAGGATGCTGGAGAGCACGGTAGCCGCCCGACCCATGGCTATGTTGAAGAACTCCCCCAGGGCGTCCAGTTGATCATCGCTCAGGGGGTGGGGCCGCTCCTCTTCCTCTCCCCCCGGAGGCGAGGACGCCGGGCCCGGGGGCTCGTCCCCCGAGCCGCCCGACTCCTCCGGGCGCGACTGTTCGGGCAGGTCCGCGTCCCCGGCCTGGCCCCGGATCAAGGCGTCTATCTCCTCCTGGGAAAGGGGTTCCTCCGCCATCTTCAGCTACCTCCTCGAGCGGGAAGTCCTCGCGAATCCTTCCTCCGATCCCTTGTCAAAACCGCCCTTCATCCACCGCAAGGGTGAACGGTCGCGGCTGCGCTCCACTTGGTTCCCCAAAAAAGGAGGACGGCCTTTCAGCCGTCCCTGGCCGGGGCTCTTCGCCCCGCTTCCTTGACCTTCCTTACGTTCCCGTCCGGTAGGGCTGCCGTGAGCCCGTCCCTTTCCTTGAACCTTCCGGCGCGACTACCGGAAAACGTATCTCCTAGTTGCCCTCCAGGGCCCTCCTGACCGTCTGGATCACCCGGTCGGGCTCGAAGGGCTTCACGATGAAATCTTTGGCTCCGCTCTTGATCGCCTTGATGACCATGGACTGCTGGCCCATGGCCGAAACCATAACCACCCTGGCCTTGGGATCCATCTCCATGATCTTCTGCAGGGCCTCGATGCCGTCCATCTCGGGCATGGTTATGTCCATGGTCACCAGGTCGGGCGAATGCTGCTTGTAGAACTCCACCGCCTCGCGGCCGTTCTCGCCTTCGGCCACCACCTCGAAGCCGTGCTTCAACAGGATGTTGCGGATCCTCTTTCTCATGAAGGCGGCATCGTCCACGATCATTATCTTGGCGGACACGGCCGATTCCTCCTTTCCTCTACCTTCAAGCCTAAACGGCCCAGAATGATGTCCATCCCCCTGTTGTCCTAGCGGCCGGGGAAATTAGGGGGATTGTACCCTCGTCGACCTGGCCGCCCGCGGCGGAAGGCGGGCTATGGACTACTGCCCGGGGCCTGGCTTTGCTCGCGACCAAGCGATCGCCTGTCTTCGACGTCATATGACCTCGGTCGCTCCGCCGGCCACCCTGATCGTCACCTTGCCGCTTCCCACCTCCACCGTCACGTTCCTTCCCGTGTCGCCGCCTACCCTCTCCGCCTGGACCGGGATGCCCAGCTTCCGCAGGGCGGCCCGGGTCATGGCTATGTTGCGCTCGCCGATGTTCTGGAGGCTGTTCTCCCCGAAGAGCCGGGCCCCGCCGCAGATCTTGGCCACCAGCTCATCCTTGCGGGCGCCCCTGTCGATCATCTCCTTCACCAACGCCATGACCCCGGGGCCGGCGTACTTCGCCCGGCGGTCGCTCTCCGGCATTCCCTTCCCCCGCTCGGGGAGCATTATGTGGGCCATCCCGGTCAAGGGGCTCTTGCGGTGGAATAGGATGACGCCCACGCAGGACCCCAAAACGCTGGTCAGGATGTCGCCTTCCCGGTCGCTTACCGCCAGGTCCCCCATCTTGACGATGATCCGACTGGGCATCCTTTCCCTTCCTTCCCCGAAACTCCCTTTCGGACCTACCTAACGGAACGCAGTTCCCCGCCGTGAAGCACGGGTTCTTGGTCCCTATCCCTCTTCCACCCGCTGGACCAGCCTCTTCAGGGCCTCGTTCTCGGCCAGGAAGAGAACGTATCCCACCGAGGAAAGGCCCTCGCCGTGGAACTTGGTCTCAAGCACCAGGGTGTGCTCGCTTCCCTCGCAGATCTCCAAGAGGACTGTGTTCACCACCGCCTCCAGCATGTCGGCGGCGCACGACGGGGGTCCCGGCAATAGCTCGAGCCCGCTTATCTGGGAGACGGCGGCGAGATAGGCGCTGAACAGGATGTTCCCCGTCTCCGCGATGGCGGAGAGGTTGTCCGGGGAGAACCCCCACTTGCGGTCCTCTGGATCCAGGAGTATGTCCAGGAGCGCCTTGGCGTCGTCCAGGCCCAGGGCGTAGAGAAGGTGGCCGGTGATATCGCCCTCCACCCGGGCGTACACGCAGATGATGGTCTCGAGGGGGTCGCCTATGTGTTCCGCCACCTCCTCCACCGGGACCAGGAAGGCCTGGGGGACCTCGAGCACCATGTCCCGCTCCAGCCACTTCTCCATGGAGGCGGCGGCGTGTCCCGAACCTATATTGGCTATCTCCCGCAGGACGTCGACTTCCTCCTCGTCCAGGATGATCTTGGACACCTGTCCTCCTTCCGAAGTGCCTTCTGCCGGGCGGCGCAGGTCCACCGGCCTTCCGACTACCGAGGCGGGGGGTTAGTTTCCTTCCCCCGGACCCTTCCTACACCAGGGAAACTTTTAAACAGGAAGCCGTCCCGGGTCCTCACCTTTCCGGGCCCTTGCCGGCGGCCAAAAGGTGGATTATCGATGGGGCCACGGGTATGAGCCGCGGCGTCGGCAGGACCCGCTTACCGGGGAAGCGAGAAGGGCGACCGCAAGGCGCCTGCCCCATCCAAGCCTTAGGCCCCCGCAAGGGAATCCATCCGGGCCACGGAAGCGCATCGGCACCGCAGGTGGAGCCGTTTCTCCATCATCCAGGC
>JBBFMI010000127.1:0-5964 GCA_037478635.1 Candidatus Geothermincolales bacterium
ACGGCTACGGGGAGAGATGCGGCAACGCGGACCTGGTGGCCATAATACCCGCTTTGGTGTTGAAGATGGGGATCCCGGTGGTGAGCATGGAGAGCCTGGCCAGCTTGACCGAGCTCTCCCATTACGTGAGCGAGATCGCCAACGTGAAGCCGGACAACCACCAGCCTTACGTGGGCCGCAACGCCTTCGCCCACAAGGGAGGCCTCCACATAAGCGCGGTGCTGAAGAACCCGGCCACCTACGAGCACATCCGCCCGGAGCTAGTGGGCAACCGCCAGCGCATCGAGGTATCCGAGCTGTCCGGGAAGAGCACCATCATCCTGAAGGGAAGGGAGTTGGGCCGGGACCTGTCCCGGAATCCCGAGAAGGTGGAGGAGATCCTGAAGCTGGTCAAGGAGCTGGAGCACCGAGGTTACCACTTCGAGGCCGCCGATGGATCCTTCGAGCTATTGATGCGCAGGGCCCTCGGCATGCACCAGGTCTTCTTCCGCCTGGAGAGCTTCCGGGTGATCATGGAGAAGAGGGAAGACGGCAAGGTGGAGACGGAGGCCACGGTCAAGGTCCATTGCCGGGGCAAGAGGATCATCGAGACCGCGGAGGGCAACGGCCCGGTCAATGCCCTGGACCGGGCCCTGCGAAAGGCCATCGGCAGGGCTTACCCGGAGCTGGAGGACATAGAGCTCCAGGATTACAAGGTGCTGATCCTGAACCCCGAAAGGGCCACCGCCGCGGTGACCAGGGTGCTCATCGAGAGCGGGGACGGGGAAAAGACCTGGGGCACCATAGGGGTCTCGGAGAACATCATCGAGGCGAGCTGGCAGGCCCTGGTGGACTCCATCGAGTACGGCCTCCTGCACAAGAAGGCAAAGCCGGATGCCTAGATCCCCCTTTACTTGGCCGTCTCCGTGGTCGCGTAGGTATTGCTTGGCAGGGAGGTCCCGTTGAAGCTGGCGAGGTTTCTCTACCGTGGGAGGATAAGGTTCGGCGTGGTGGACGGGGAGACCGTGAGGGAGCTGGTCGGCACTCCCTTCCAGGGGATCCACGAGTCTGGCGAGGCATTTCCCCTGGGCGAGGTGGACCTGCTCCCGCCCGTCTTTCCCCAGAAGATCTTGGCCGTGGGCCTCAATTACCGGGACCACGCCGAGGAATTCGGGATGCCGATTCCCGATGAGCCGGTGCTCTTCATGAAGCCGCCCTCGTCGCTGTTGCCCCACGGGGGGAGGATAATCTACCCGGAGATGAGCCGGCGCGTGGATTACGAGGCCGAGCTGGCGCTGGTTGTCTCCGCCGAGTGCAGGGACGTCTCGGTAGAAGAAGCGGGAAAGTACATACTGGGTTACACCTGCGCCAACGATGTGACCGCCAGGGATCTGCAGGCCAAGGACGGGCAGTGGACCAGGGCGAAGAGTTTTGACACCTTTTGTCCCCTGGGCCCCTTCATCGAGACGGAGGCGGATCCCTCCGACCTGGCGGTGAGGCTGTACCTGAACGGCGAGCTGCGCCAGTCCTCGCGCACCTCGGCCATGATCTTCGGGCCGGCGGAGCTCTTGAGCTTCGTGTCCAGGATAATGACCCTGTATCCCGGGGACGTCATCCTGACGGGGACTCCCTCCGGGGTGGGCGAGATGCGCCCCGGAGACAGGGTTGAGGTGGAGATCGAGGGCGTGGGAAGGCTCGCCAACACGGTGGGAACTCCATCCGCCGCGCCGTAGATCGATCGAGGTCTGACCGGGTCCCTTGACCGACCTCGATCCCCGCTTATCTATCTTAAGGTGCCTCGCTGGTCGGGATTTTTGGCGGGGGTTTCCAGTGCAGATCGTGTCCCGAAGCGAACGGAGGGGACAGGGGGCGTGGGAAGGCTCGCCAACACGGTGGGAACTCCATCCGCCGCTTCGTAGATCGATCGCGGTCTGATCGGGTCCTTTAGTGAAGCCCATCGTCCTTTCCCCCGCCTCTCGTTCGCCGGGAACATGAAGGGATATATTCCCAGATGTTTCCAGGTCACGTTAGCGGCTCCGGGGATAAGGTAAGGGCCGGGGGCGTGGAAGGACACTATCGATCCCGGTGATCTTCACGGGAACGCCTCGATCCTGCTCGGGTATACCGGGGGAAAGGACCTGAACGACCCGTCAAGGGCCGGAAGGAGACCTGGCTTCCGGGTCGAGGAAGGGTTCTTGCGTTTTTCGATGCCCTTTCCTCCAAGGTGGATAACGTGGCCCGGAGAAATCACCCCTGGATGGCGGGTTCGGTGCCTTTCGCCCCCAGGGCCGCCATGTGCAGGGCATCCGCCAGGTCTCTCAGCCTCTCGGCCTCGCTCCTTATCGCCTCGAGTCCTGGCGAGGCCGATGTCCCGCGGCATCCCAGGACGGAGGATAGGCCGTACAGGATGGTGAGGGGCGTTTTCAGCTCGTGGGATGTCACCATGACGATGTCCTCGCTCAGGCGGCTCGACCGGGCGAGGGCTTCCTGCGTCCTCTCCAGCTGTTTCAGCTGCGCCAGTAGGCGCAGGTGGTGGAGATGGTTCTCCACCACCATCCCGAACTCCCTGGAAAGAAGTTCCAGGAAATCCAGGTCGAGGGGCTCCATGCCGCCCGCCTTCTCGGCCACCAGCTCTCCGCATATCCCGGTGAGGCCCCGGAGGGGAGCGCGGAAGAGTCTGACCCCTTCTTCCTCCGGTCGCTCACGCGTTACCTCGGCTGCTTCATCCGTGCCGGCCTGGATCTTTCTCTCGGGTAGGGCACCCATCAACCTCTTCCACTTTTCCAGGTTCTCCCAACCATCGTGCCACTTTCTCCATCCCACTTCCAGCAGGGTGTCACCGTCGGGATGAATGCGCACGATCAACTGTTCCAAGCGCAAGGTCCTCGTCACCTCCAGCAGGGCTTCCTCCAGTCCCTGACCGGGGTCTTCCGAGGCGATGACGGTCCGGGCGGCCCTGGCCACGAGTCGCTCCACGTCGAAGAGCCCCGGGAAGATCAAGCGGGAAACGACCCTTTCGAGGAAACGATGGGTCGTGGGGACCAGGGTCATGGAAAAGCCCATGTAGCCTACGAACAGGTATGCCGCGGCGTTGGTCCTGCCCATCAGGCGGTCTCCCAGGGTGGCGAAGGCGAAAAAGGGAGGGATGGCGAACAGGAGCGCCGCCAGTAGATGCGAGATGGTCCTGCGGGCTGCTATCCTGACGTCCAGTAAACGATAACGGGTGAGGGAATAGGTGGTAAGCGCGTAGGGAATCACGGACAGGGCGAACAGGTAATCCGAAGCCACGTCGGTGCCGGTGATGGCTGGAACTATGCCGGATAACACGATGAAAGCGGGGATGTACAAGCCGAAACCCCAGAGCATGTAGGAAGTTCGGTACCTTTCGATCCCCCGGGACCTCCTCCACTTGGCCAGGAGGAGTCCCACGAAGAGGATCCCGGACCCCCCCATTATAGACACGGAGAGAGGGTAAAGGGGCCCTTCTTCCTGGGCGAATTTCGATCCAAGGGCCGTCCACCCCGCCAAGTAACCCCTTTTTATCACCAGCCCGGTGGCGTTGATGGCTGCCAGCGCCGAGAAAAGGGCTACGACGATCGCGATGGACCTGCCCTTGAGGGGCTTTCCCTTGAAGTGGGAAAGGCCGAACAGCAGGAGGAAAGCCAGGACCAGGCTTTCGAGGGAGAAGACCGCCCGGTACTGGAAGGTGGAGAGGCCCACCGGAGGTGAGGGAGTGAAGTGGTGCAGGAAGTTCGCGATGACCCAGAACCCCAGGATGAACAGGGACAGGGCGAACAGGACGCGCTCTTGCCTGAACGGGCGTTGTCTGAGCAGGATGGAAAAGAGGAAAAAACAGACAAAGGCGGATATCATCCCAAGGAGAAGGCTGAATTGGTGCATCCGCTCCCCCTTTGCGTGAGCCAGCCAAGCCATAAAATATTTTAAACCGATCGGAATTTATTGAAAAAGGGAGGTACAACCATTTCCCACGCCCTACCCTGTTGATTTGCGAGACCTGGGATCGGATGGATGCCGGGCCCGTGCCCCGGGGATTCCCTTGACACCGGGTAAATCCACCGTCTAAAAGCGAGATTATTTTGCTTGCGAGGCTTCTGTCCGCCCGCGCCGCATGGATATGATCAGGGGGGCCTGGCGTTGTCCCGCGGCTGGGATCATCGGGCAGGGGATGCCAGGGTTCCGTGCCGGCATATGCGATAATCGGTTGACGGGTCCCGGCAGGACCGGCAATCCCGGCGGCGAGACGAAAGCGTGGACGGAGCCCGGACGCGGGACTGGAGGTGGTGAGGTAGAGCATGAGGCGAGGTTTGCGGGGTGTGTTCGAGGACCGGGTCGCCGGGGTCTTCCTCGTGGCGGCGAGGGAGAGGTCGCTTTGGCCGGCGGCATTCCTCGTCTCCTTGGGCCTCTCGGAGAGCTGGAGGGTGCTCTTCGGCTGGGACCCCCTCTGGCTGGGCGAAAGGGCGGGACGAGCGGGGGGAGCGGCCGGATTCACGCTGGGCGCGGTGGTGTTCCTCGCGTCCTTCCTCCTGTTGCGGGCCTTGGGGCTTTCGGGGGAGATGGTACTGGTGGGCCAGGTTTCCGATTTTCCCGGGGTGGACGGCCCGGTGGTCACCTTCCGACGCGTCCGAGGACGTTTCCTCCCCCTGGCCTTGACTTATCTCCCCTACGAACTGGCCAGGGTGGCGGTCGTGTACCTGCCTTCCCGCATTGTCTATTCGTGGAGCCGGTGGGATCCCCGGCTCAAGTTGTGGCCCCTTTACATCTTTTTCGTCGGCGTGTGGGGTTTGCTGATCCTGGTCCTGTACGGCCCGGCCTCGGTGCTTGCCCGGCTGGCGGTGAGGGAAGTGGTCTTGGGGGAGGCGGAGTTTTATCCCGCCTGGAGAGAGAGCTGGGAAAAGGCCAGCAGGTCGCCGGGAAGGTGCGCCGTGGCCTGGCTCTGGTCCCTTGCCGCGGACCTGTCCTTTCTCGTGCCCGGCTGGATATTGGTGGCTATCCTGCCCTGGCTGGGAAGGTCCTTGGGCAAGGTCATCCCGGTCCCCGTGGTCCGCGTGATCCCCTCCGTCGTTCTCAACGCCGTTTTGGCCGCCGCGCTGGTCTCCGGCCAGGTCCTGGTCCAGACGTTCAAGTCGATCATCTGGACCCGGACCTGGCTTGAGCTGGATGGAGCCCTGGTTCCCGGGCCCGGTTGGTTCCCAGACCCGGGGGAGAGGGAGGAGTAGCCCAGGGGGACGCTAAGGGATCAAAAGGTCACCGAAAGGCATTTGGGCGGATCGCTTTACAAGTCCCCGGGATGTGTTAGCATATTTCCCGTTTTCCATCGAGACGGGCCAAAGGAGGGATGGACGTGCGCGTGAGGTTCGCTCCCAGCCCTACCGGATACCTGCACGTGGGGGGCGCCAGGACTGCGCTCTACAACTGGTTGCTGGCGAGAAGGCACGGGGGGAGCTTCATCCTGCGCATCGAGGATACCGACATTTCCCGCTCCACGGAAGAGGCGATCCAGGCCATCATGGAAGACCTCCGCTGGCTGGGCCTGGACTGGGATGAGGGACCGGAGGTGGGCGGAAAGCACTTTCCCTATCGGCAGACCGGTCGCTACGCGTTGTACCGGGATGCCGCCATGCGGCTCCTTCAGGAAGGGAAGGCGTACCCGTGCTTCTGCGACCCGGAGGAGCTGGCGGAGAGGCGGCGGGAGGCGCTGAGACAGGGCAGGAGCCCCATGTATGACCGGCGCTGCCTGGCCTTGCCCGAGGAGGAGAGGGAAGCCCGCATGCGCCAGGGCATCCCCTACGCCCTACGGTTCCGGGTTCCCGAGGGGGAGGTGACCTTCACCGACCTGGTGCGAGGCGAGATATCCTTCCGCAACCGCGACATCGAGGATTTCGTCCTGCTGCGGAGCGACGGCAGCGCCACCTACAACCTGGCGGTGGTAGTGGACGACCTGGACATAGAGATCACCCACGTGGT
>JBBFMI010000128.1:0-5956 GCA_037478635.1 Candidatus Geothermincolales bacterium
CTCACCTCCCCCACCTGGGGAGGTGTCCAGTCCACCACCACCCTCGTGCCGCCGCCAGCCACCTCCACATTTCCGACCGCATCGATGGCCCTGCTGCGGATCAGGTAGGTCCCCTCCGCGGGTATGTCCCAGGGGTATGACCAGGAGGAATAGTCTCCGGCCGTCCGAGGTTGGGCGTCGGCCCAGCTGCTTCCCCCATCCAGGGAGACCTGCACCATGGCGACGCCGCTCCTGTCGATCCCCTGGTCAGAGGAGGTCCCGGTGATGGTGAGCGAGGTGGCGTTGGTGTAGGCGAGGTCCGGCGGATGGGTTATGGCGGAGAGGGGTGGGGTCACGTCGTAGACGAACCTCACCCTGAGGAGGTCGATGTAGAGCGTCGTCCGGTTGAGCTCGAAGTTGAAGCTCACGGTGCCCTGGTCGGCGAACCTCATGCGGAAAGCTCCTCCCGGGCCGACGAGACGTCGGGCCAGGGATGGGTCGGTCACCTGCACCCTCAGGACCGCCTCTCCCTGGGTGGGAAAGACTCCCAGCTGGTACCACGTGGGATACCAGCTGCCCGTCGAGAAGTCATAGAACTGGACGTGCCATACTTCGCGGGTATCCTGCTGGTAGCCCTCCACCTCCACCTCGACGGCCAGGAGCTTCTCCCGGGGAGCCTCGGTGAAGGCCTGGAAGGACCCCCACGAGCTGTCCAGGAACCAGAAGATGAGTAAACCGGTTTCCCTGAGCACGAGGTACCGGTTGTCGGATTGCTGGGTGAGCGTGTAGTCCCCCCTGGTTATCTGGCCGGTGTTGAAGGTGGGATTGGCGGTGGCCAGCTTGTATGCCGAATCGGATTCTGCCTTCCGGTCTAAAGCGGGAAGGGTCAACAGCAGGTTGAGGGAGACGAGGAGGACGAGGACCGGGGCGAGCGGGCCCCGACCCGTCCCGGCGGCTCCAGCCGTGACCGTTTTTCCCCTACCGCTCACGACGACGCTCCTTCAGCCCATTTGAAAGTTATTTCGACCCAGGGCTCCGGCGCCCCTGTTTCATCGTCTCTCAGACCATTAAGCCCACTGGGGGTTGGCTGGCCATGCCGAAGGTCCGTGACCTTACGACCTCCATAATCTATTAGTCGGCAAGTGACGGCCCCGGGATGATTTACGGGTGGATGCGGTCGAATACGGGAGGTGAACGGGACCATCGGGGAAGCGAAGGGCTCGCATTGCTCTCGGTCGGACGCCTCCATGGGCACCTCCCGAAGTTGTTTATCGGTAGAGCTTGCCCGCGTCGAGCATGGCGAAGGGGGGATGATGACCTTTCCGTCTGGTATAATCGCACTCCGTTAGTAGTGCCTGAGGCGAATGGGAGTCGGGAATTGAAAAAGCTGGCCCTTGGCCTTTTGGCGTTGGCTGTCGCGGGAGCGGTGGCTTTCCTGTTGCTCTGGGACCCCTGGGATTGGTTCGGAAAGCCTGCCGAGGTACTGCCGGAGCTCTCGGACGCCGAGGACGTGTTGGCCCCTCCCGCTCGCGGCCCGATTTCGAACCGACCCCTCCACTTCCTGGTGATGGGAATAGACAATGGGCAAGGTCGGCCCAGGGAAGGGAACCAGCGGAGCGACGTGCTCATGGTCGTGCGGTTCAACGAGAAGACCGGGAGAATCGTTTTTCTCTCCATACCCAGGGACAGTTATGTGACCATTCCGGGGCACGGGAAACACAAGGTGAACGAGGCCTATCAGCTGGGAGGGGCCGACCTGGCTGTGAGGACCGTGGAAGCCCTCACCGGACTGGACATGGACGGGTACGTGGCCTTGAACTTCGACGGCTTCGTCAACCTGGTCGACCTTTTCGGCGGCGTGGAGTTCACCCTGGAAAGGGCCTTGAAAGACCCCAAGCTCGGTCACGTACCCGAGGGGAGGCGGGTCCTCGATGGGGCTCAGGCATTGATCCTCGCCCGGTCCAGGAATTATCCCCGCGGCGACCTGGCCCGCATCGAACAACAGCAGAAGCTGCTGGCGGCCATCCTCAGGAAGGGAAAGGAGCTGGCGGGAACCCCGGGCGCCGCCTGGTTCCTGGCGGCGGCGCTGGAGAACGTGGAGACCGATTTAGACCTGGAGAGACTGCTGGTCCTTGCCGGCGAGGTGGCCGCTCTGCCCACCTTGGACATCCAGGCCTGCATCGCCCCGGGAGAGGGCGGGAATCAGGGGGGCGCCAGCGTCTACAGGCTCGACGAAGAAGGCCTGGACCTCTTGATCCGCTCGCTCCAGGCGACGGACACGGTGCCGGAGGAGTTCAGGACCGCGGCCTGGTAATCCGCCGGCTCGGAAGATCATTCGAAGAACCCCTCGGGCGGTTCCAGGTCCAGGGGCAGTTCGTCCGGGGCTGGAGGTTTTTTCTCCAGCTTGTCCTCCATGCGGGGAAGCTTGACTCCACCCTGGGAGGGGGCGGGAAATCCTAGGGGCATCTCCTCCATGGCCGCGGCGGCGGGCTTCCTTTCTTCCCCGGGGATGTCCGCCCTGGGCAACGGGATGGCTTCGGTCGCAGGTTCCACGCGGGACTCCGCGGGCGTGGGAGCCTCGACGAAAAGCCCGGCTTCCTCGACCTGGGGTGGGGCTTCCGTCGCCTCCTCCTTCCCTGCCTTCTTCAGCAGCTTGGCCTCCTCTTTGGCCCGCTTCCTCTCCTCCTTGAGCCTACGGGCCTCCTCCTTCTTCAACCGCTTGAGCTCTTTCTTGTCCAGCTTCGCCTCGGCGGGGACCTCTTCCGGGGCGGGGGGCGTTTTGGCCATCCCCTCAGCCAGCGACGCCTTCCCGCGGGCCTTGGCCGTCCCTGGGGCACCGGAGAACCTGTTGGTTATCTCGGTCACCCTGGCCCGGTAGCATTCAAGGCAAAGAACCGGCTGCCCTGTCTCCACCGAGCAAAGGGAACAGATCGGTTTTTGGCATTGTATGCAGCTGCTTATGGCCTCCGAACCGGCATGGTACGGGCATTCCATGTTTTCCACCTCCGATCCGCGAGACGACCGACGCCCCGACCCTCACTCCAATACCATATCATCCACAAGCTGGTCCGTGTTCCTTTCTTGGGGGGTATACCTCCACCTGCTCGAGGACTTCGGTTTATTTATCGGCCCGAGGTATCGCCCCTTTAGGAAGTCTTGGCCGACGGCTCCTCCCGTGGCACGCGTCCCTCTTCTGTAAGTGGCATCTTACCTCGTTGGTATAATCCATTTATACCGGGAAGATCGGTCCAGTAAGGAAAAACCTGGAGGAATCGGTTGGTAAGGCGCTTTTACCTGGACGAGGCGGGAAAGAGGAGGGTTATTGGCAGGTTTTACCTCATCCAGTTCGGGATCCCTGCCGTCCTGCTGGCCTTCGAGGTGTTTCTGGCCCTGGTCATAGAGGAAGGGCTTACTCCCAGGATCTCCCGTCCCCTTTCTGCGTTGGTGGGCGCTGTCCTGCTCGTCGTAGGGCTTGGCCTGTGGACGTTCTTCAGCTCCGTCCTGTTCCGCAGGCTCTGGAGCCTTTTCCCGGTCGCAGGGGAAGAGAGCAAGTTCTGGGTGTATGCGGAAGGGGTTTTCGGGCTGGTGGGAGTGGGGGTGTCCATGCCCGCCCTTCTCGGGTTTTTCCATTTCCTGTTAGCGAGGGATGTCGCGGTGGGAGTTACCCTGGGCATCGTATCCCTCGCCTTGGGCGCCCTCGAGGCCCGCCGTTTCGAAGCCCGGGTGAAAGAGGCTGCGGACGCGGTTAAGGCCGCAGGGGAAGGGAAAGGGTCGAGCGAGCAGGGGGATGAAGGGTGAGGGATATCTTGAGGAAGCTGGAGAAAGGCCTAGAGAAGGTCATAGAGGCCCCGTTCGCCAAGGCGTTCAAGTCCGGTGTTCATCCCCTGGAAGTGGGAAAGAGGATCCTCTCGGCCCTCGAGGACGGGAGGGTGGTGGGGGTCAACCAGGAGGTCGTGGTGCCCAATCGGTTTAAATGCCTTTTGAGCCCGAAGGACCACGAGCGACTGGCATACTACCTTAATGCCATGGCGGGGGAGCTCGAGGCGATGATCATCGAGTATTGCCGGGAGAGGGAATATCTGTTGCCCGCCAGGCCGGCGGTCTCCTTTTCGGTATCCGGGGAACTGGAGGAAGGAGAGTTCGAGGTCGAAGCCTCCCTGCCCGGAGGGGGAGGCGCGCTCCACCATCACACAAGGGGCGCTGTCTTGAAGGAGGCCGGGAGGGAAGGCGGAGAGGGTAGGCCACCTGCCGCCGGCTACCTGGTGATAGAAGACGGCCCTGGGAGGGGCAACTCCTTCCGCCTCGATGCACAGGAGACCACCCTCGGGCGACTCCCCGGAAACGATCTGGTCATAAGCGACCCCAAGGTTTCCCGGCACCACGCCGTGGTGGTGAAGGGGCCGGAGGGCTTCGTGATCAGGGACCTGGGCAGCACCAACGGCACCTTCGTGAACGGCCGGAGGGTGTCGGAGAGGTTGTTGGCGCCCGGCGACCTGATCGTGCTGGGGGACACCCGATTGAGGTTTCAACTGGAGGAGGGAACGCGATAAAAGGATGCGAAGGAAAAGCGGCAGCCAGCCGGACTTCGGGGCAAGAGCTTCGCCGAGATGATCGTTTATTGCCGGGTGCTCGGTCCGCTGGCGGGACATCGGCCGAGGATCATCCCTTCCTGGGCTTAGCGGGACAGGTGCGGGTTAAGGTGGAAGGCCGTTCAGGCTGAAGGGAGGTCTGCGGTTGCCAGAGATCGTGGTGCTCATATTGAGGTACCTCTTCCTCGCGCTCCTTTACCTTTTCGTGGCCCTAGTGGTGATGGCGGTGTTGAGGGAGATCTATGGGGGGAGGGCCTTCTCGGCAGGAGCGGTGGTCGCGGGGGGCAGGAAGGGTCCCAGGCTGGTCGTGTCCGCGGGAAGCGGTAAGGGCAGAAAGGTTTCTCACCCCGTGCAGGGCGGCGTGGTCATCGGAAGGGCGCCGGATTGCGACGTGGTGCTGGAAGACGAGTTCGTCTCCAACTATCACGCCAAGATATACCTTCTGGGGGGACGGTTCTACGTGGAGGATATGGGCAGCACCAACGGCACCTTCGTGAACGGCCGGAGGATAACATCACCCCTGGAACTCCGGGGCGGCGATGTCATCCAGGTCGGGAGGACGTCGATGGAATTCAAGAGGTGAGAGCTTGGATTACGCGGGCATAACCGACCGGGGAAAGGTCAGGGAGAACAACGAGGACTACCTGTACATGGACGGCAGGCTCTTCATCGTGGCCGACGGGATGGGCGGTCACGTGGGGGGTGAAGTGGCTAGCCGGGAAGCGGTGGACCATTTCGTCCGCGTGGAAAGGGAGAACCGATGGTTGGATCCACCGACCAGGCTCAAGAGGTGCGCCCAGGCCGCGAACCTGAGACTTCTCGAGATGGCACGCGAAAACCCCTCCCTGGCGGGGATGGGGACTACCCTCACCGCGCTTTTGCTGGAGGACGCGGCGTATATCTGCCACGTGGGCGATAGCAGGGCTTACCTGTGGCGTGCGGGCCGGGTCAGGCCCATCACCCGGGACCACTCCCTGGTGGGGAGGATGGTGGAGGAGGGAAAGCTGACCCCGGCGGAGGCGAGGGTCCATCCCCGCAGGAACGTGATCCTTGCCGCGTTGGGCACCTCGGCCGACCTGGAACCGGATATCCACTCCCTGCATCCTCTCATGGGAGACCGCTTCGTCCTCTGTACCGACGGGCTGTCTGGGGTGGTGGAGGAATGGGAGCTGCAGAGGATCTTGGCGGCCCACGGCGATGCCGAGGAGGCATGCCGAGCGTTGGTGGAGGAAGCCTTTGCCAAGGGGGCCCCGGACAACGTAACGGTGATCGTGGTGATCATGGGACCTGGCGGAGAGGGCAAGAGGGATAGGGCGGAAAGGAAAAGGCGCCTCACGTTTTTCTCCCGCCGGCAGCGGGAAAGCCCGTAGGGAGCCGGGAAGCCGAGC
>JBBFMI010000129.1:0-5929 GCA_037478635.1 Candidatus Geothermincolales bacterium
GGAACTTGATCGCATTCTTCATTTTGGTGTTGAGGTCGTTGGTGTCGATGTTCGGAGACATGCGGATTTCCTTGACTTCCACAACACGCTGATTCTTGCGGGATTCCTTTTCCTTCTTCATCTGGAAAAAGGCCTTGAGCACTGCCTCTTGGATCATGTCACGAGTCTCCTGGTTGAGAGGGTGGGCGATGTCCTTGAACTCCCCGTTGGGAAGCTTCCTGGAAGGCATTGCCACGAAGTAACCCCTATCCCCGTCCACCACGCGCAGGTCGTGAACCACGAAACAGTCATCGAAGACCACGCTGGCCAGTCCCTTAACCATGTTCATATCGATTTCCCGCACCGTCACCCTGGTGATTTTCACGACCTCGATCCCCCTATTTTTCACAATACCTAACAGTTTTAGACTATATTAATGCCCAACGCCGTCGTTTTTCAAGGTAAACCTGCAAGTTTTTTGCCTTTATCTAAGGTATACCATCGGTCACAGAAACTCACGCCTCCCGGCCTGTACGAAAGCGGTACTCCTGGCAACGGCTCGAAGGGCATCCCCGTCCAGGCAAAAAAAACGATCACACCATCTCAATAATAAAGTTTCCTGGACTACGCCCTGGCCCATCGATCCCGGGATCACCATGCCCCGAAGCGGCGCTACGGATGTTCTCCCTCCACCTCTTTATACCATCCCGATCAGAGGGGAGCCACTCCCGAGTCCCGGAAACCGACCACCGAGCTCCAGGGGAAGGCCAACCTTATACCCGCCCTGACCAGGGCCTCCTCGTCCCCAGAAAGCAGGAAAAGGGTGGGGCCGCTTCCGCTCATGCCACAGGGACCTTCCCTTCCTAATCTTTCCAGCGCAGGGCGAAGGACCGGGGCCAGTTCCAAGGCCGCCTCCACCAGATCGTTCCTGATATGCTTTCCCACGAGTCCCGCATCTCCTGTCTCCAGGCCTCTTTTGAGGCCTTCTGGTATATCCCCCAGGGGGCCCGGAGAGGGATTCAGGCGGTCGAATTCCCGGTACACCTCTGCGGTGGAGAGGGAAAACCCAGGGTTGAGGAGGAGGGTCAGCAGTCCCCGGGCAGAAGGGAGTCTCTGCAGCAGCTCTCCCCTCCCCCTGGCCTCCGCCGTACCCCCGGATAGGAAGAAGGGAACGTCAGAACCGATTTCAGCTGCCGCCCGTTCCAAATCCTCCCGATTCAGCGGCTCACCCAGCAACAGGTTCAGGCCCACCAGCACCGCCGCCGCGTCGGAACTTCCCCCGCCAAGACCCGCCCCAACGGGTATCCGCTTGTGTAGCCTTATCCTCGCCCCTACCTCCCCTCCGTACAGCCGCTCGAACGCCCTGGCCGCCCTGACGCAAAGGTTTTCTTCCCCCTGGGGGACGTGTCCTTCAGCCACTATCTCCACGCCTGAGCTGGATAGCTCCACCTCCACCAGGTCGCACAGGTCCACGGCCTGAAAGAGCGTCAGTATGGAATGATAACCGTCCGGCCTCCTTTCCCCCACCTTCAGGAAGATGTTTATCTTGGCCGGAGCCTCCAGCGCGATCCTTCTCTCCATCCCATGCTCTCCCCGCCAACATCTTGTCGGCCATTCCGGGGATGGCACCGGACAACGTGCTCCCCTTCGCCTGCCATCAACGAGTCCCGCGCATCCCCCGCTAAAAGGCTATCACCGAAACCCTTCACCATCACCCGATCTCGCTCCAGGGGGACAGGACTCCTCCTGGAACCTTATTGAATCTATCACGAATCTTCAATCCAACAGGTTATCCCCTTTCCCTTGGGCGAAGCGACCTGGAAGGCGACCGGGTAAGTCCACCGGCACATGGACTGGCTAGAAACGGTTGGGACACCATGGAGGCAGCGCTAATCGGGGCTTTCCACCTCGGTAGCGAAGCTATCCATGCGGGGCGCGTCCGCGCCATCTCAAGACAGCACTCCGTCCGGAAGGTTGTTTGAAAGCCCCATAACCGACCTGGCGCCGACCTGGCGTAAACTTGAAATGTACTCTTCAGGAAGAGGCCTTGGAGCAGTGGCAGCATCACTCACATGTTAAGCCGGGCGAAGAAATGGGAGAACTGGTAAAACCGGGCAAAGTAGCCGAACTTCTGGCCGCTTACGGCATACACCCCAGGAAAAGCCTGGGACAGCACTTCCTGGTGGATGGCAACGTGCTCCGCCGCCAGCTGGAAGCCGCTTCCCTCTCCAAGGAACACTCGGTGCTGGAAATCGGCCCGGGATTGGGAGCGCTCACGGAAGAGCTCCTGGAAATGGCGAAAAGGGTGGTGGCGGTGGAAGCGGACGAGAGCCTCTGCCGGGTCCTGATAGATATCCTCGGATCCCATCCCCGCCTCTCCTTGGTACAGGGGGACTCGATGAAAACCTCCCTCGGCGACCTCTTCGGCCCGGAAGAGAAAGTCGTAATGGTGTCCAACCTTCCTTACAACGTGGCCACCCCCATGATCTTCAAAGCCCTCCGGGAGGTGCCAGGGCTGGAGCTCTTGGTGGTGACCGTGCAGAGGGAGCTGGCGGAACGGTACTGCGCCTCTCCGGGAAAGCCGGAATACGGATCGGTCTCCGTCAAGCTCCAGCACCTGTGCAAGGTGGAGAAGCTCGCCGTTGTCCCTCCCACCGTGTTCTTGCCGCCACCGAAGGTAGAATCAGCCTTGGTGAGGATGACTCCCAGGAGGCCCTCCCCGGACCCGGATGAAACAACCATATATTTCCACTTTGTAGACCGTGCCTTCTCACACAGGAGGAAGACGCTGGCGAACAACCTCGCGGGACAAGATGGACTCACCCGGGAAAGGGTGTTCCTCGCCCTGGACCGGCTGGGAAAAGATTCCATGTGTCGGGCGGAACAACTCTCCCCGACAGACCTTTACCGCCTGTTTCGCGAACTTTCCGCTTATCCGAGGGAAAAATAAAGGGACGGGCACAAGGCCCGTCCTGAGTCCCCACGTCCCGAGAGCTCAAGCCTTGCGCTTGAGATCGGAGATGCACTTGGTGCACACGTCCAGGTTCTTGAACCTCTTCAGCTTATCCTGGTTGCCGCAGAACACGCAGCCAGGCTGGTACTTGCGTAGTACGATGTTATCCCCCTGGACGAAGATCTCTATCTGGTCTTTCTGCTTGATGTTCAGGGTCTTGCGGAGCTCCATGGGGATGACGATCCTTCCCAGCTCGTCAATCCTCCTGACGATGCCCGTAGCCTTCATGTCGGTTTCCTTCGCCTTCATCTCTCGCCCACCCTCTTTCCTTTACAGGTGTTTTCCTGGCTCTCCAGCTTGACAATCCAGGATTATAATTCTATGTATAGGGAGCTGAAGATGTCAACGAAGAATTTACAGGATTTTCTTGGGAAGGAAAAAATGAACAAGACGTACTACGTGACCACGCCAATTTACTACGTGAACGACAAGCCTCACATCGGCACCGCCTACACCACGGTGGCCGCAGATGCCCTGGCCCGCTTCCACCGCCTGAAGGGTGAGAAGGTCTTCTTCCTCACCGGCACCGACGAGCACGGCCAGCACGTGGCCAGGGCCGCGGAGCGGGCGGGGGTGTCGCCCCAGGAATGGGTGGACTCCATGGTGGTCCACTTCAAGGAGGTCTGGGAACGCCTGAACATCAGCAACGATCACTTCATCCGCACCACCGACCCCAAGCACGTGGAGGTGGCGAGGAAGTTCATCCAGAAGCTGTACGACAAGGGCGACATCTACCTGGACGTCTACGAGGGGTGGTACTGCGTGCCCGATGAATCCTTCTGGCTCCCCTCCCAGCTGGTCGATGGAAAATGTCCCCAGTGCGGGAGGGAAGTGGAACTGGTCCAGGAGGAGAACTACTTCTTCCGCCTCTCGAAATACGCGGATCGCCTCCTCAAGCACATAGAGGAGAACCCCGATTTCGTGCAGCCCGAGATCCGCCGCAACGAGGTGATCAGCTTCATACGGCAGGGCCTGACCGACCAGAGCATCAGCAGGAAGAAGCTCAGGTGGGGTATCCCCCTTCCCTTCGACGAGAGCCAGGTGATGTACGTCTGGTTCGACGCCCTCCTCAATTATATAAGCGCCATCGATTACGGCCTGGACGATCAGAGGTTCAACGACATATGGCCGGCGGACGTGCACCTCATCGGAAAGGAGATCCTGAGGTTCCATGCCATCATATGGCCCGCCATGTTGATGGCGGCGGACCTTCCCCTGCCCCGCTGCGTGTACGCCCACGGGTGGCTGACGGTGGAGGGGGAAAAGATGTCCAAGTCCAAGGGAAACGTCATAAGCCCCCACGAGCTGATCGACGAATACGGCGTGGACGCATACCGGTACTACTTCCTCAGGGAGTTCTCCTTCGGCTACGATGGCAATTTTTCCCGGGAGAGTATGACCGGGAGATACAACGCCGACCTGGCCAACGCGTTCGGGAACCTGGTGAGCCGGGTCATCGCCATGGTGGAGAGGTACAGGGAAGGGGTCGTGCCCGAGCCCACCGGGAAGGAGGAAGAGGCGGACGGGGCCCTCAAGGAAGTGGCCGCGAAGGTCTTCGACCGCGTGGACGAAGCCATGGCAAGATTTGCCTTCAACGAGGCACTTCAGCATATCTGGGATTTCGTGGATGCCATCAACCGCTACGTTGACGAGACCGCCGCCTGGGACCTTTACAAGGACCCTTCCCTCTCGGGCCGCCTCGACGAGGTCCTATACAACCAGGTGGAATCCCTGAGGCTCCTGGCCCTTCTCGTGGTCCCCTTCATGCCTGGAACCGGGGAGGAGATGTGGCGGAAACTGGGCTACACCGACTCCATCCACCGGCATCACCTTCCCGCCGAGGGGAAGTGGGGTACCTTTCCCCCGGGCCAGAGGGTCAGCAAGGGAGAGCCCCTCTTTCCCAGGATCAGGAAATGATCGAGCTCACCGACACCCATGCCCACCTGGATCTCCTGGGCGAGGATCTGGCGGAAGTGGTGGTGCGGGCGAAAGACGCCGGGGTGACGCGCATCGTCACCGTGGGCATAGATATCCCCTCCAGCAGGAAAGCCCTGGAAATTGCCCGGATGCTGCCGGAAGTCTACGCCACCGTGGGAGTCCACCCCCACAGCGCAGACGAGCTGGACGGGAAAGCCCTCGACGAGTTGAGGGAGATGGCCACCGATCCCCGGGTGGTGGCCATCGGCGAGACCGGTCTCGATTACTACCGCGATCTCAGCCCCCGCGACCTCCAGAAAAAGGCTTTCCTCGCCCAACTCGAACTGGCGCTGGAGCTGTCCCTCCCGTTGGTGGTCCATGACCGGGATGCCCACGACGACGTCCTGTCGATCCTGGAAAGATACGCCCCCTTTAAAAGCGGTTTCATCATGCACTGCTTCTCAGGCGACATGGCTATTGCCCGAGCCGTGATCGAAATGGGCGGTTACGTCTCGGTCGCGGGAACGGTGACCATTCCCAACGCACACCGTCTGCGGGAGGTGGCAAGGGACGTGCCCCTGGAAAGGCTGGTCCTCGAGACCGACTGCCCGTTCCTCTCGCCCCATCCTTACAGGGGAAAAAAGAATTACCCGGAAAGGGTCAGGATAATAGCGGAAAAGGTGGCCGAGTTAAGAGGTTTGACCCTTGAGGAGCTGCGCCTTCCAAACCCTTTTTCCCGAATGCGGTGAGAACTTCTCCCAGAACCCGGATATCCTCTGGCCTTTACGGTCCCGTCCGTTCCTTTCAAGACCGGCCTTTTCTTCCGGGCTCGTTCCCTTCTCTCAGCCGCAGCCAGGCCTGGTATATATCCCTCTGTGGCAATGACCTGGCCTGGGAAACGGCCTTGACGGCCTCGCGGATGGAAAGACCTGACCCGGTGAGCGACTCCACCTCCTTCAGGGCCTCCCCCAACGCTGGCGGCTCTTCCGGCTCGCCGCCGGACACCACGACCACGAACTC
>JBBFMI010000130.1:0-5920 GCA_037478635.1 Candidatus Geothermincolales bacterium
CGCGCCTCCAGCTGGTCGTGCTGCACGTAATCCTGCATCAGGAGGTAATAGAGGATGAAGGTGCCGATGCCCGTCAAAATGGCTATCACCAACCAGAGGGCGGCCCCCCTCTCCGCCGAGCCGGCCACCATCTGTACCTTCAACTGTTCCAGCTCGGACAGCTCCTGGGATATGATGTCCTCCCTGCCCTGCGCCTTCTCCCGCAGGCGCCGGATGGAAACGTCGGCCACCGCTGCCATCCTGCGCAGGTGTTCATCCCTCCGTTGCACCAGCTTGTAGACCACGTACCAGCCATAGATCCCGCAGGTGACGAAGGAGAGCAGGACGGACATGCCCGGATCCATGATGTAGTCGGTACGGGACCGGTCAGCGATGATGGCTTCCAGGTCGGAACCCTGATAAGCCTGGGGGTAACTCTGCATCTTTTCCTCCCTTCCTACCGTTCCCCGTATCCACCTGTTCGGTTTGATTATTGCCCTTTAAGGGCCTTCCAAAACTCCTCGTCCTGACGCTTATCCCTTCCGAAGAGCAAAAGCCTGAGGGCCCAGGCGACAAGGACCAGGCAGGCCAGAACCGTCCTATCCTCTTCCTTCCAGCTAAAAGTCGCCTCTCTACCCCTTGCTCTCCCATCCTCCCTGTTCACGAGGTATACGGACACCCGCCACAGCAGGTAGATGAGAAGGGGAGGCCCCAGGAAGTGCTGGCGGAAAGCGGGGATGATCCTTCCCCTCGAGGCCAACGCAAGGCTCCTGGTCAACCCGCAGGTGGGACAGGGGATGCCAGTGATTTGTCGGAACGGGCAGCGGTGAAAGACGAGTTTCCTCCTCGCCAACGGGGGATAGACCAGCGAGCCCGCCACGACCAGCGCGGCGGCCATCACATCGGGGGGTATCCCATCCAGCGCCGCCAAAACCCTTTCCCTCCGAATCACGAATTTCCCTACCGGATTCTACCCACTTGCCGGGAGGCTTTAATCTTCTCCGCGTGGGCAGTGCGTATTTGCCATAAGGGCAAACCGCCTCCCGCACATTAACAGAACGCTGACGGTTTTTCGTCATCAAACCAGGCTGGGCACCCAACCGTGCTTCCCAGTTTCCACGCCCCACGGACCACAGCGAGGCCGCCTCCCTTCCAATCCCCTCATCTAACTGCCTGGCCCGAGGCCGCCTGGCAAACGGGCCCAGGAACGGGAAGGGCGAAAGAGCCATTGACCCAGGACAACGGGGATATTAAAACGTAGCCGTTGAAGTACAATAGGCCAAGCATTGAGGGGCAGCGTGCCAAAGTCGATAAGATAAATGACCTTCAAGGTGGAGCAGCCCCGTCCGATATATTTCAAAAAGGCGTTTTCCGGCGGAAGGGGGGAAGATGATTCCTTCGGCGGATAGGGAAGAGGGTTTTACCCTCACCGAGCTCATGGTCACGTTCCTCATCATATCAATCCTGGTAGCCATAGCCATGGCCTCTTACAGCTTCTCGGTGAGGAGGTCTCAGACCACCGGATGCCAGGCCAACCTCCGAAACCTGAGGCAGGCAGTGGACCGATTTTTCATGGATCGAGAACAGTACCCATCGAGCCTGGACGACCTGGTGCCGGAATACGTGGTCGGCCCCAGGAGCCTTAAGTGCCCCGCCGGACAAAAGCCGTACCTCTACGACCCGGACACCGGGGTCATCTCCTGTGAGAACCACCCCGAAAATTAGACCGAGGCGAGGGAGGATATGAGCGGACGAAAGAGCGCGGCGGAAAGGTCCACCCCCTCCCTTCTCAGGGCATCCCCTGGATTGCCAAAAGCCTGGTCAAGGACGCGCCCGCTCGAAAAGAAGGTGGCTTTCGAGAAAAGACGCGATGGAGGTGAACCGTGATGCGCTACGCTACCCTGGAACGCACCACGGTCATCATAGTCATCCTGGCCGTCCTGGCCATGGCCATCTCCATGGCGTGGCAGAGGACCGATTGGGTGGAGATCGTGGGGCACCTGGTCATGATCCCCCTCATAGTGGTGGGACTCTACCGGTCCCGGCGGGAGGCCTGGGTCGCCCTGGCCCTCTCCCTAGCCCTCTATGCCGGGTTGAGATCGGCCTTCAGGGGGGATTTCGGTCCCCTGGACCTGGCGGAGATGCTGGCGGTGAAGGCCGTCGTATACCTCCTGCTCACCATCGCCTGCTCCCAGGTGATCCGGAAACTCCGTCCCTACTTCGTCCGGGTCGAGAGCCAGGACCTGGTGGACG
This sequence comes from Candidatus Geothermincolales bacterium, assembly GCA_037478635.1. Classification (GTDB taxonomy): domain Bacteria; phylum Actinomycetota; class Geothermincolia; order Geothermincolales; family RBG-13-55-18; genus JACVJK01. The sequence goes on from JBBFMI010000130.1 coordinate 2,233, forward strand.
AGGACACGGGCCTGGGCAACGGCCTAGCCCTTCTCAAGCAACTCGAGGAACAGGTGGAAGAGTACCTCCGCTACGGTCATCCCTTCAGCCTGGTGATGTACGAGTTCGATCCCGCCACACTGGAGAGGGTACGCCGCGAAAAGGGCAGGGATATCTTGAGAGACCTGGCCGTTTCCCTCCTCTCCCGCGATATCCGGGCCGTGGATCGAGCCTTCCGCTGGGAAAACCGCGTAGTCCTCCTTCTACCATTTTCAGATCAGGCGGGGGCCAGGGCATGCGCGGAAAGGCATCAGGCGGCGATCGACCTTTACCTGGAGAAGAGCGGCCTCGACCTCAAGGCCCAGGACCTTCTTTCCACCAGCTCGCTGGAGTACCCACGGCAGGCCGAGGAGATCGACCGCATCCGCAAGGAGCTGAACAAACTGGCGGAGGAAAAGTTGCCGAGGGTAAAGGGCTAACGGCCGGGTCCTTCCTCGCCGGCTTCTCCCCGCAGCCAGGAGATCAGGGGTCCCACCTCCGGCCATTCCGCCTCGAGCCGCCGGAACAGCGGCCCGCGCAGAACTCCCCTCTCCCTCCTAAGGGGCGACGAACTATCGGAGCAGAGATCTATACTCCACCCCGTGGGGCTTCCCGTTCCCGATGCCTTCTTCTCCATGGTCTCCAGCAGGACCGAGAGCATTGATTCCCCCTCCCTCTCCTGCCTGGTCAGTTCGCAGGGACAGTAAAGGCCCAATGACGCCGGAGCCCTAAAGACAGCGTAGAAGGGCGAATCCACCACGCCCGTGAGCCTGCTGCGGAACCTCAGCTCTTGATAGCCGGTGAGGGGGAGATAATCGCAACTCGGCTCGCGCTCCCTATCGCTTTCCCCCAGGCATTCCTCCACCGCGGAGCAGAACAGGTCCCTGAACCCGTCGCCGGAAAGGGCCTCACCCGCCTCGGGCGGGAGGGAAAGCTCCAGGAAGAGGGAACCCCTGAGCTCCGCCTTTCCCAGCAATTCAACCTCCTCCAACGACAGGAAAAACACTATCCCCCGGTTCGAATAAACCCGGTAGGCCTCCTCCCTCATCCCCAAAGGTCTTTCCAGGTGTTCGTGATCGATCCGGTAGATCTGCCCCTTGAAGGAGACCCTCCCGAAGACATCGGCTGATCCCGGGGCGAGGAGCGCCAAAATTACCGGGTAATGCCTCACCAGAACCTCCCGGAGATCGGCGGGCAGGGCGGGCCGGGTCAGGGCGCCTTCCCCGTCCAGGTAGAGGAAGGCTATGTTCCACCCGTCTGGAAGCCGGGGAAGTCGAGAGGCGGGCAGGAAATGGGGAGATACTGCCGGCTCCCCCTCTCCTCTCTGCATAGCGGCCTTGATCTCTCCCAGCACGTACTTGGGATAGAAGGCCCTCGGCTGGTATATAGCCGCGTACGGGCTCAGGATCCCCCTTCCCTCAACCCGGTCTCCCGGGGAGATCTCCTCCCGGAGGATCCCCGCCTTCAGGGCCTCCACGTCCATCCCCTTCCATGCCCTTTTGGGGCGTTGGCCGGAAGCGATCTCCCGGTGATGGGAAAGGGCGAAAAGGAGCTGGAACTTTCCGAGCTCCCTCCGCAGGCGTTCCAGTTCCCTCTTCAAGCCGATACCGCCTTCGCTCATATATCCACCTTCGTCCACTGAACTAGCGACCGGTGGGAAAGACTGCCTCGAGACAGAATAGGGATCCCCGTCGACCACGTCAAAGATAATAATAACCGTACGTCGAGAGGGGATTGATAATTTCCCAGAAAAGGAGGCACTGGCAATCGCTGGGAGGAGGCGTACCCCTACCCGGAATTCGCGTTGCGAGGGCTCTGGATGAAAGGGGTCGTGGCTAACACCTCCCTGGAATGCCTTTCTGGGCAGGAAACGGTGATCGGGCAAGGTCCCAGATGAAGGAGATCCTGGTAATCGGGGCGGGCATATCGGGCATGGTAGCCGCCCTGGAACTGGCCCGCAAGGGACACCGCGTGAGGGTGAGGGAAAAGGCGGAGGGTCCAGGCCAAGGAGCCGGGACTCACCCCTCCGTACACACCACGGGCATAGACCTTAAGGCCACTTCCCGGCGCCTGGGCCTTGACCTGTCCGGCCTCTTCACCCCGGTGCGCCGGTGCCCTTTCCTGGTGGGGGCCCAGACCCTCAATCCTCCCCTGAACAGGCTCGACCTGCACAGCGTCGAAAGGGGTCCGCGCCCGGGTTCCCTGGACATGTTCCTCTACGATGAATGCCTGAGGGCCGGGGTTCGCTTCGAATTCGCCTCTCCCCTGGGAGAGGACGAGTTGAGCTCCCTTCCCTCCGGGACCATCCTGGCCTGCGGACTCAACCCCGGTTCCTACCGCATCCTGGGCCTCCCCTTCCTGAGCTGGTACGGCCTGTACCGTGTCTCGCCGGCGGAGGAGGACGGGGTTTCCCTGGTCTGGCTGGGCAGAGACATCTCCGAATACGGCTACCTCTCCACCCGGGGAGACCTCGCTTTCGAGTTCATATTCTCGACCCAACCGGTAGGAGAGGAAGTGGCCGCTCGCTACGAGGATGAGACGAGAAGTGCGCTGCTGGGCGGATGGGAGCCGACCTCCGGCGCGGTGCCGTTAGCCTCTCCCCGTCAGCCCCGCCTTTTCCACCGGCGCTTTATCCTGGCGGGGACCCTCTCGGGAGCCATGGATCCCTTCTTCTGGTTCGGGATATGCGGCGCACTGGTGGGAGGTCGTATTGCCGCCCTCGCGGTCTCCGATCCCGCGGCCGCGGAGAGGGAGTTCGCTGCCATGACCCGGGGGTTCGCCTCCGGGTGGTGGGCGAAACGCCTCTGGTACCTGGTCCGCAGGGATCCTCGCCGGCTGGAGGCTTTCATCTCCCGCGTCGGCCCCGAAAGGATCGAGAGGGCTTTTGATCTGTACTACCGACGCTGGCGCTTTCCCTTCCGGATACCCGGCTACAGCCGGCTGGGCAACCTGAAATAGGTCAGGACCCTCGCCTTGAAAGGATAGCCCACGGGGGAAGACCCTGGTCCTCATCCTTCCGCGAGCCGGGGAAGTAGGCGTTGGCTGCGCGGCAGACACGGGACTCTTCCCGTACAGTTAGCGAAACTTGTCCGCGGAACACGTGGAAATGACCTGTTGCGGGAAAGGCTCTATCTCCCTCCCGCCCCCACCAGATCGATCTCCTCTCCCACCAGCGGCGGCATCGCGGAATAGGCCGCTTCCACGAGAAGCACCAGGTAGCCTCCGCGGCGTTCCACCCTTCCCTCCACCTTGTACGACTTGGCGTCCATGGTGAGCAGGCAGGCCATCCCTGGGGCCGGGAGCTCCGCATCCGAAAGCTCCTCCCGGAATGCCGCGGGCCTCATAATGATCGCACCTCCCTTGCGCGGCGAGAGGGCTAACACCGGAAAGACCAGGGGGTGGCCGTCCTTTGCCGGGACCGCCACCGCCTTGATGGAGGTGAGGGAAGAGAAGCGGCGGGAGACCAGGGGCGGCAGATCCCCCTTCCCCCCATCGCCGGTCACGCGGCTCATGGATACCTTGACCTTGTCCAGGACCACGGACGGTAGCCGGATGGCAGATTCCGTATGGCACTCCACCACCTCCAGAACCCCTGCCGCGCGGGAACCGGAATAGGCGTTGTAGCGCAGGAAGGGGGAAGAGTCCACGAATTCCTTCTGGGGACCGCTGG
>JBBFMI010000131.1:0-5912 GCA_037478635.1 Candidatus Geothermincolales bacterium
GCCACGTCGGTGCTGGTACCGCCCATATCCAGGGATATCGCCCTGGGAAAACCGGCAGCCCGGGCGAACTTCCAGGCCGCCACCACCCCTCCGGCCGGACCGGACATTATGGTACGGGCAGGAACCCTCCTCACCTCCCCGGGAGAAAGGGTCCCTCCACCAGAGTGCATTATCTCGAGCCGGCCTGCTCCCAACCTCCCCTCCAGGCGGGCCACGTAACTTTCCACCGCCGGAGCGACGTATGCGTTGATGGTGACCGTGCTCGCTCTCTCGTATTCCCGGTGTTCCGGGAGGACCTTGCAGGAAAGGTAAGCCTTGATCCCCTCTTTCCCGAGCGCCCTCTCCACGGCTTCCTCGTGCTCCGGGTGGAGGAAGGAGAAGAGAAAGCAAACGGCCGCCGTCTCCACCCCCATCTCTCGCAGTCGATGGGCCAGCCTGGAGACCTCCTCCTCGTCCAGGGGTGTCACCACCTCGCCTCCTGGACCTACCCTCTCAGTGACCCCGAAACACAGGTCGCGGGGGACCAGGGGAGAGGGCTTCTCCGCCCAGAGGTCGTAGAGCGAAGGTCGGACCTGCCTTCCCAGGTGGAGCAGGTCGGAAAACCCCTTTGTGGCTAAAAAAGCGGTGCGGGCCCCCTTTCTTTCCAGGATGGCGTTCACCGCCACCGTGCTCCCGTGCACTATCCTGCGGGCATCCCCGAAACCAGCTTCCTCCAGGCCGTTCAGGAAGGCATCGGCGGGATCCCGGGGAGTGGAGAGAAGCTTGTAAAACCCGACCTTGCCCTCGCTCACTGCTACGAGGTCGGTGAAGGTCCCCCCTATGTCCACGCCCACCACCAGGTCGACCTTGTCCCTCTTTTCCCCTGTCATCCCATCAACCTTCCCATCTCAAGCGTCCCACCCCAAGCGAAGGTCGGGCAAGTCCTGCGCAAAGATCGTGTCCTATCTACCGCGATACTTTATGCCGACCACGCTCCTGCCGTCCGAAAGAACCATCGAAGACGTCCTCGCCGGGACGCCTCGTCATCCCGTTCCGCCTCCGCCATCGGCTCCCGGAGATCCTAATCCCCGGAGTCCCCCACTGCGTTCTGGTCGGCATTCTTCCCAAAACCCGGCGACTTCCGCGGCCGGCAACCTCCCCAGTCATAACGCACCGGCCGGGCGGAAAGATAACACGAAAGGCGGGGAGGATGCACCGCCACGACGGCCAGCCATCTGCCCCTTGCGCCAGAGGAAAACAGGAACTCTGATGCGCCGTTCTACTCGCGGCCAATATCTACCCCTGGCGTATGAAAAGAGACAGACGCATGTCCACCATCGACATGCTGCCCAACATCGACATGCTGCCTCCCCGTATCCCCTTGCGCCTGGGAAGGGCAAGATCTCCTCCCCACTGAACTGCCCCATATAGCTGTCTCCCCTTGCGCCCGAGGAGAGGCAAGGTAACCTGGCGGAAAACCTCCTCTTCCTCGTCCCGCTACCCCGGGTTGCCCACCCTTCCTCCGGGTATCCGCTTCTGACATAATTTATGCGTCGCGGTTCCATCGGTTGCCCGTTTTCCCGACGGGCTGAAAACGGGCTCCCCCTGACCGGGGCTCGAGCGGAAGAGAAGGTTGGCCACATGGGAACGAGGACCCTCCTCAAGCTGGTGGCGTCGGTCATCGCCGCGCTGGCGATGCTTCCCCTAACGATCTGCGGGGCGGCCCCAAGCGGCCAACGGAACGTCGTCTATCACCTGGACCTGGGGGAGGATCCCCTCAGTCCCCGGGTGAGGATGGAACTTCGGGGTTGGGACGGCGAGGTGCGGCTCACCCTTCCCGCATCCCACGGCAGGGGGCTGGCGACGGACCTTTTATCCCACGTAAGGGACCTCCGGGCTTATGACGGCGACGGGAGGGAGATCCCCGTTTCGGCGAACGGAAACGTGGTTGGCCTGTACTGCCCCGGCGATGCGGCGCTGGAATATTCCTTGGACCTGGAAGGATACCGGTCCGGCTCGGACTACCTGCAGGGGCTTTCGACCTCCTCCCCCTGGCCCTACTTCCCCATCGCCGGCGATTACGTTTACCTCCCGGGGTACGCGGTTTTCCTCGTCCCCGAAGGAGAGGAGGTGCCCTGCCAAGTACGGTTCTCCCTCCCCGAGGGATGGGCCTTGGCCGGCCCGGCCTCCGAGGAGGACCTGGTCACCGGAGACCTCCTGCGGGATCCCGTGCTGGCGGGACGGCTCACCCGGGTCGAGAACGGGAACCTCGAGCTGATATACCCCTCCGAGGAATCGCGGCATCTCGGCCTGGATGAGCTGGCGAAGAAGGCCGGGGCCCTCCTGGCAGAGCTCAAGGCCCACCTGCCCAGCGCGGGGGAGCCAGGCAAAACGTACGTATTCGTACTCCCCTGGGAAGATGGAAGTGGCGAGGTGAGCCCTCTCATCGCGGAGCCCTTCTACAGCACCCTGGCCCTGTTCCTGCCGACGGAGACCAGTCCCCTTTCCGACCAGGTCCTGGGCGAGATCTCTCGCCAGGCGACGGGGATGTTCATCCGCCGCTGCGCCGATTTCTCCGACGACGCCCTGTGGTTCAGGGAAGGTCTTGCCTGGTACTTCATGGACATCCTCCCCTACCGGGCAGGCCTCTGGGGCAGTTCGACCACCTGGGACCGGATGCTGCGCCAGTACCGGTCCTACGAAGACGTCTCGGGGGCGGTATCCCTTTCCCAGGCGGGAACGGCGGAATACCCGGGAGAGAGGGAATCGGCGATGCTCTGCCACGGGGGAGCCATAGCCTGCGCCACCATGGACGCCGAACTCCAGGCGCCCGCGGCGGGGAACACCGACATTCTCCGCTTCCTCGAACTGCTCTCCTCCAGCGCGGGGGAAAGGGGGGCGAATCCCGTCACTTCCCAGGACATCCTTGACCTGCTCTCCTCGCACACGGGGAGGAACTGGAAGCCCTTCTTCGATAGATACGTCTTCGGGAGGGAAACGATCCCGGCATCGGCCTTCTCCTCGCTGGACGTGGCGCCCAGGGACGAGAGGGCCGTGCAACCCATCCGGACCGGCTCTCCGGGGCTGGCAAAGTGGACCGCCCTCATCCTGGCCGTTCTGGTGGTGTTCGCCCTGCCCTTCTTCCTCGAACCCTACACCCTGCGCCCACGCAAGGAAGGCTTCCTGGAGAGGGTCCTCAGGGAATGAGGCCGGGCGCTTCGTCTGCCCGAGCGAAAAAGGCAGTTCTCCCATTGGATTCCCCGGACCTCGCACCCGTTTCGCCCGTTCACCTACAAAGGAGGGCCTCAACTGGTCCACCACGGCCCAACCCGCGCCCGGGTCACCACCGGCCAGGGGGTGTGTTGCCCTAAAAGGGGCGAATATAATGGAGTCGTGAGGGCTGCCACGTTGGGCCCGATGCGAAGCAACCCATCCCGGTGCTCCCCAGTGGCACAAGCGGCCCCGAGCCGGAACGAAAAGCGGATATCACTGGTATAGGGCAGCATGCTACAAAAACGCCTGGAGAAGGCCATGGGCACGGGCAAGACTCCGTCTCCCGCAGCCAAGACCCGGGTGGTTACCCCATCGGGGCAAAGGCGGCGCCCGGCAAGGGCATCCAGGTCAAGGCCTAACTTCGGGGCCGATGGCGCGCGCAGGGTCACCGCTATTTCCGCCCTCTTACTGATCGCCCTCCTCCTTCCCTTCTCGGGCGCACTTTCCTGCTCCGGCCGGGAGGAGGGAGCGCACTTGCAGGAAACCCCGGCCTCCCTGCCCGAGCCACCAAAGAGCGAGGAAATACCGGGGCTTTCCACCGAGCAGGCCCGGATGGTGCGGGAACACGGCTATCCCGATCACTTCTTCATATCCATAGACCCATCCACCGGCGACCGCATGGAGAGGTGGACCTACTTCTCCCTGGGAAAGGCGTACGACTTCTACAACGGCAGGCTGGACGGGGAGGAACCGGTCGAGGATGAATCCAGCAGCTATCCCTCCACCCCTTACAAGCCCCAGGATTTCACCTCCGACACCACTCCCCAGCTCCTGGAAAACACCCTGGGACAACCCCTGCTCCGCCACGAGCTCAAGAACAGCCTTCTATCCCCCAACCTGATGCTGGTGTATCCCCAGGCCGTCTTCCTGTTTCGGGACGGAAAGCTCATGGGCGTTGACACCAAGATCAAGCCCCCGTCCCTGCTGCAGGAATCAAGCGCGCGTTAGGACTGCAGAACGCGCATCGCTTTCAAAAAAAAAGCTTTTTCGTATCAATTGCTCATCCGATCCGGCTGTCCTCAACCTGATCCCTCAAGAATCCGGACCAACGGAAATCCGTCGACCAGCCACCATCAAGGCCCGTAGCAAGGAAGGAGCGGTGGTGCCTTGCCCCGACTGACCAACGGATAATTCAACCCCTCGGCAGGTAGCATCTCTCCACCGGGAGGATTTTTCTTTCGGGCCGTGGGAAAGATAAAACTAAAAGGTACCTGTGGGATGGGCCGTTTCGCCGTGGTCTTTCCCGGAAAGGACGTGTCAGCCCGGGCCAAGGGCTTAAGGGCCGGCAGGGTCGGGATCAAGCGGGAAAAAAGGTCCACGCACGGGATATATCAGGGGTAGACCTTGAGGACTTCGGGATCGGTGACCATGGAGAACCAGAACCCCGACCAGAGGGATAAACCATGGGGCTTAGGGGCGGCGAAGGCCGCCGCGGTGGCCTTCACGGCCGGCCTCCTTTTCGACCTGGTCATCTTCCTCGTGCAACTTGCTTCCAGTCCGGAGAATCCCTGGGAATTCCTGGCCTCACCGGCGCCGGCGGCGGTATTCTTGCTGGTCCCCTTCCTCTGTGCCGCCACCACCCTGTTAGGCCTCTCGGTCTTGAGGAGGAGCGCCAAGCGCACGATGCGGGTGCCCTTCGCTTCCGCAGATGGGCCTTCCGTCTTGGAACGATCCCTGGAAACGGGGGAGGAGACTGGGGTCGACCAACCCCCTGAACCGGTGGAGGAGGCCCGCAGGCTGGCGGAGGTGGCAGCCCGGGAGATAAAACATCCCCTCACCTCCATCGTGGGATATTCCCTCACCCTCAGGCATTACTGGGACAAGCTCTCGGAAGAGGAGCGCCGGGAATTCGTCGACTTCATCCACATATCCAGCATCCGCCTGGAAGGAATGGTAAACGACCTCGCCCGCATCATGGAGCTTTCCCGGGGACAGAAGAAGCGGGAAGGGGAAGTGCTCGACCTGGAAGAAACGGCGCAGGAGGTGGCCCAGATCCTGTCCGAGGTGCACCGGGGAAGGAAGGTGACTCTGAGCCTCCGGTTCCCGAGGGAGAAAGTGAGGGTGAAGAGCGACCCGGTGAGCCTGTTCGACCTCTTGTACAACCTGTTCGACATGTGCATGCGCGCCTCCGCGGACAAGACGGTGGTGTCCGCTTGGTTCAACCTCCTGGACGGAAAGGTCGTCATCCGCCTTCGCTGTCCACGGGTGCAGTTCCACCCCTCCCGCATCTCGCACATAGAGAACTGGACGCCGGAAGGGGATTCCGACGAACTTGCCACCCTGGGGATGCAGTATCGCCTCTCCCACCTGATGATACGGGAAATGGGAGGCCGCCTGAACTTAAGCGAGCTGGGAGAAAATGGCATTTCGGTGCAGGCTCATCTCCCCGCCCCCGTCCCATCCGGAGACCGGTCTCCTAATTGATCCCTGCCCCTCTTCCTGGCGAAGATCCGCAATATGAGCATCAGGAAAAACATCTTCAAGTCCTTCAGGTCACTATCCGCCCACCCATCTCGGGCAAGATCCACGGTCCGCCCGCCCACCTATCATTGGATAACGCGCCGCCCCTCAAGAGATATATCCCGCCGTAGATCCCACGGCGAGATGCCGCCTTTTCGTCCATCGCCCCAAGCCGGGTACCCCTTCAAAGATCGCGCCCC
>JBBFMI010000132.1:0-5896 GCA_037478635.1 Candidatus Geothermincolales bacterium
GGAATTCGGCCAGGGCCTGTTCGCCGTCGCCCGCCGTGGCCACCCTGAAGCCCTCCTTTTCCAGGTAGAGGCGGACGAGTTCCACTATGTTGGATTCGTCCTCCACCACCAGGATCAGTTCGCCGGCCAAGCCCGTTCCTCCCACTTCATTTTTAAGGGACGACCCGCTTGCCCGCGGCCCTGGTCGATCATTCCTCCAGGACGTAACCGCTCTTTTCCAGCGATTTGGCTTTCAGGAGAGCCTGCGCGCCCCAGCGGGACAGCTCGTCGTAAGTGGTGACCAGGCGGTAGGTGTTCATCACTCCCCCGATGGACAGTTTCAAGAAGGGGGCCTTGACCAGGCTACCCCGGTAGTCATAGTAGGTGAGCATCCCCCGGTGGCGATGCTGCTCCTGGTAAAAGTCATGGACCATGGCCTCGAACCTGTCGACCGCTTCCCGGCATACCTGGGCTGCGCCCGTGGGGCTGCACAGGGCGAGGAACTCCTCGTAAGAAGGATGGCCGAGGAAGTGCCCGTCTCCGCCGTGGGCGTTGAGCGCCTCCTCCAGCACGCCCGCCACCCGCCGGAGGACCATCTCTTCTCCGCTTATCCCGTATGCCTCGCGGTATTCCTTGAGATGGTCCAGGCCCACGAAGAGGGCGGCGAAGATGTCTCCCCTCTGCAGCCTGGCTTTCACCTCCGATTCGACGCTCGCCGCTCCCGGAAGGCCGGTGGCGGTGTGGGAGGAGATCTCCTCCCGGCTCCTGCGGATGTGGGCGCGGATCCGCGCGAGCAGCTCCCGGTGGTCGAAAGGCTTGGTGACGTAGTCGACCCCTCCCGCCTCAAGGCCCTGTATCTTGTCCTCCAGGCTGCCCCTGGCGGTGAGGAAGATTATGGGAATCAACCTCGTCCTGCTGCGCGCGCGCAATTCCCGGCACACCTGTATGCCGTCCATGGGGGGCATCATGATGTCGAGGATGATCAGGTCGGGTTGGATCTCCTCGGCCTTTTCCACCGCCCGGCAGGGGTCCTCGAGCACGTGCACCTCGAAATCCTCGTTCTCCAGGTACAGCTCCAACGCCCTCAGGATCTGGGGTTCGTCGTCTATGATGAGTATTCTTCCGTTCATGACCTTGCTTCCCCTGTTCGTGTCGGCCGATACGTGAACATTATCTCACAATGCAGCGCTAGGTAATAACCCCTGGCGGGTTAACGCGTTTACGAAGAGGGATAAAAAGCCATTATCTGGCAATGACGGGCACGGTTCCCGGGACTGTCGGGATCTTGTCGCTCAAAAGGCCAAGTGGGCGAATCGTGCTATAATCTCATCGAACTTGCCGGTCCGTCGGAAGCTGCCGGGAGGCTGAGGTGTCGGGGAACTACGATGAGTCCCTGATGGAAAAGGTGGTGGAGACCGCCGCCTCCATGATAATGGAGGCCCGCCAGGTAGTGTGCCTGACCGGGGCGGGGATATCAGTGGAGTCGGGAATACCGGATTTCAGGTCTCCCGGCGGGCTCTGGACCAAGTACGACCCTCTCCTCTACGGCACCTACGAGTCCTTCGTCCGTCATCCGGAGCGTTTCTGGGAGATGGCGAAAGAACTCAATCCGACCCTGGAGAGGGCCGAGCCCAACCCCGCCCATTACGCGCTGGCGGAACTGGAAAAGCTGGGTAAATGCAAGGCGGTCATCACCCAGAACATTGACAACCTTCACCAGAGGGCCGGTTCCCAGGTGGTGCTGGAGCTCCACGGGACCCATCGGACCGGGCACTGCATGAGATGCCGCCGGCTGTTCACCCTGGAGGAGATGAGGGAGCTGAGCCAGGACAACACCAGGGTGCCTTACTGTCCCGATGACGGTGGCCTGATAAAGCCGGACGTGGTGCTCTTCGGGGAGCCCCTCGATTCCCGGGTCCTGGCCAGGGCCGCCCAGCTGGCCTCCACTTCCGACCTGATGCTGGTGGTGGGCTGCAGCCTCGAGGTCTACCCGGCGGCCGCCCTTCCGGAATATACCAAGAGGAACGGGGGTCGCCTCATCTTCTTCAACAAAGTGTCCACCTACCATGACGACCTGGCCGACCTGGTGTGCCTGGGAAGCGCCGGACGCACCCTACCGGCTGTCGTCGAGGCGTACAAGAGGTTGGCCGGCATCTCCTGATATCCCCGGGGAGGCTCGGTGGCGATCGGAAGGGACTTGGCGGTTTTTGGGCATCCGTCTTACGGGCGGGACCGCCAATGGGGTTTATCGGCCGTGCCGCGTATAACCGGTTGGCTGCCCCGGTATCGGTGATGGAAGTCCTCGGGATTCTCATCAAGTCCGACTCAGGGAAAGGGGAAAGTGGACATGTACGACGATAAGGGCAGTTTCTGGGAAAGGTTTTTCCCCGGCGGGGAAAGGGGGTTCAGGGCCCCTTCCTTCAGGGGAGGAGAAGGAAAGGGAGGCTCGCCAGGCTGGTGGGAAAGGATCAAGGCGAGCAGGCCCACCACGCGATGGATAATAGCGATCCTCGTCATCGCTCTTGCGGTCATCGTATTCGCCGGAAACTGGCTTGCCACCTTCTACACCGACCTTCTCTGGTACCGGGAAGTGGGACAGGCTTCCATTTTCTGGAAGAGAATATGGGCCCAGGTGCTACTGTTCCTGGTCTCAGGCGCGGTCTTCTTCGCCATCCTCTATTCCAACCTGTGGTTGGCGAGAAGGCTGACCCCCCGTTACGAGAGGCCGCTGGTGTCTCTTTCCCCGCTGGAAGAGTCGGTCGCGCGTTTCCGGGAGCGGGCGGGAAGGTGGCTGGACCGGGGGATCCTCGTGTTCTCCATCGTAGTGTCGTTGCTGGCGGGATGGAACACGGCGGCCCACTGGGAGAAGTTGCTGGTGTTTCTCAACGCCGTCCAAGCCGGGAAGTCCGACCCCGTTTTCGGAAAGGACCTGGGTTTCTATCTCTTCCGCTATCCTTTCCACGTCTACCTGGCGAGCTGGATCTTCTCGGCTTTCCTTCTTTCCCTGGTGTTGAGCGCCGTGGCCCACTTCCTTTACGGGGCCATAAGCTTCTCGGAAAAGGGCAGGAGGTTCGCCTCTCACGTCAAGGCGCATCTGTCCGCGCTGGCGGCGGCGCTCCTGATCATACAGGCCTGGAGGTTCCGGCTGGACATGTTCGGGCTCCTTCACTCCTCTAACGGAACGTTCAACGGGGCGAATTACACCGACGTCCATGCCCGGATCCCCGCCTACTGGGTGCTTATCGCGGTGTCGTTGATCAGCGCCGTCCTCTTCTTGCTGAACATCCGCTATCGTGGGTGGCGCCTCCCGCTGGTGGGGCTCGTGGCCCTGGTCGCGGTGAGTCTCTTGGCCGGGTCCCTTTATCCGCTGATAGTCCAGAACTATGTCGTCAAGCCCAAGGAGCTGGAAAGGGAGAGGGAATACCTGGGCTATAACATCGAGTTCACCCAGGACGCCTATAACCTGCAGGACGAAGGGGAGAAGGCGGTGGTGGAAAGGAGGCAGTTCCCCGCCGAGCTGGGCCTCACATACCAGGACATACTGGAAAACCGGGCCACGGTGAGCAACGTCAGGGTGTGGGACCCCAGGCTGGCGCAGCAGGTGTTCAACCAGAGGCAGGAGCTGAGGCAGGAATACGACTTCAACGACGTGGACGTGGACCGCTACACCGTGGCCGGGGACTCTTACACCCAGGTCCTGATCTCGGCCAGGGAGCTCTCGGTGGACCAGCTGCGTCCCGATGCCCGGACCTGGCAGAACGAGAGGCTTTCGTATACCCACGGCTACGGGTTCTGCATGGTCCCCACCAACGAGCATACCCCCGAGGGTGACCCCATATTCTGGGTGAAGGACATACCCCCGGTGGTGAAGGAGGACCTCGGTCTTTCTGTGACCAGGCCCGAGATCTACTACGGCGAGAAAGCCCACGATTACGTGGCGGTGCGGACCGGGGCCTTGGAGATCGATTACCCGGCGGGCAACACCAACGTATACGTGGATCCCTATTACCAGGGAACGGGAGGGGTACAGGTCTCGAGTTTCCTGCGCAGGCTGGCCTTCTCGGTGCGGTTCCGGGACATCTCGCTGCTGTTCAGCGGCTACATAAACCGCGAGTCCCGCATACTGTTCCGGCGCAACGTGGTGGAGCGGGCGAGGGAAGTGGCTCCATTCCTCACCTTCGACCGGGACCCTTACCTGGTGGTGGACGACGAGGGCAGGCTCATGTGGATAATCGACGCCTACACCACCAGCGACCTTTACCCCTATTCCCAGCATTACGAGGGCGAGCTCGGCAGGCTCAACTACATACGGAACTCGGTCAAGGTGGTGGTGGACGCCTTCAACGGGAACATCACCTTTTACCTGGTCGACCCCGACGACCCCGTCGCCGCCACCTATTCCCGCGTCTTCCCGTCCCTTTTTACCCCGGCGGGGGAGATGCCGGAGGGCTTGAAGAGGCACCTCCGCTATCCCGAGGACCTCTTCAAGATCCAGATGGACATCTTCCGCACCTACCACATCGACGACGTGGACGCTTTCTACCAGAAGGAGGACGTGTGGGACATCCCCAACGAGACCTACGGCGTGGGCAACCAGTCCCAGCCGGTACAGCCCTATTACGTCATCCTGAGGATCCCGGGGGAGGAGAGGGAGGAGATGGTGCTGATGCAGCCCTTCGTGCCCCGGGGAAAGAACAACCTGGTGGACTGGGTGGCCGCCCGCTGTGACGGAGAGAACTACGGTAAGATACTCAACTTCTCCTTCCCGCCGGGAAAGCTGGTCAACGGACCCCAGCAGTTCGAGGCCCTGGTGGACCAGGATCCGGCGATCTCCCAGCAGATAACCCTGTGGAACCAGGCAGGTTCCCAGGTCATCAGGGGGAACACCCTCGTGATACCCATCGAGGAATCCCTCCTCTTCGTGGAGCCCCTGTACCTGCTGGCCCAGAACCCGGCCATCCCCCAGCTCAGGAAGGTTATCGTGGGTTACGGGGACCGGGTGGTCATGGAGGACACCCTGGAAGCTGCCCTGGCCCGGATTTTCGGCAAGGAGGCGCCTGCGCCCCAGGTGACCCCGGGCCCCGCCGAGACCGAGGAGCAGGCGGACCGCGAACAGCTCGCCCGCAGGGCGAAGGAGCTTTACGACCAGGCCCAATCCGCCCTGAGAAACGGCGACTGGGCCGGTTACGGGGCCCGCATGGAGGAACTGGGCAGGGTGCTGGAAAGGCTTGCCGGGAAGTGAGCGGGCAGGGCTTCAAGGCAAGTTACGGGGTGTGAGCGAAAGCGCAGGATCGGTGCTGGTTCCCGGCGCCATCGGGCCTTCAGCGGTTTGGGGTGTGGGTCATGGAGCTGAAGAAGTGTGGCCTCTGCGGGGTGCCCCTTTACCTGGCCAAGAACTACCGCTGGACGGGCGGCGGTTCTATCCTGGCCTTGAGGGACCCCGAGAGCCGCATGGTCTTCGAGGAGGCGGATTTCTACGGCTTCATCTGGGAGGAACTGGAAAGGATACTGGGAGTCCTCGCCCCCGAGGTCATGTCCCGAACCCAGAAGCTCTCCCTCAGGGATTACATGGACAGCCACATCCTATACGGCTGGAGGAAGTGGGCGATACGCATCCTTCCCCTGAGGCCCCTGATCGAGGGGGTTATCAGGCAGTCAACCGCTTTTGGCCTGGGGCGTTTCGAGTACGTCGATCACCGCCGGGGCGAGTACCTGGTGCTACGGGTAAAGAACCCCTTCCACCTTCCCACCGTGGCCGAAGCGCTGCGGGAGATGATGGTCAGCCTGAGGGGGACCTACTACGAGATGGCCTGGACCAAGGAGGGAGAAAGTTACGTGATCCAGCTTCTAAGCCGCCCCGACAGGCGCCCCTTCCAGTTCGACGAGGAGAACCTGCGCTCGCTACACCTGGCCAAGG
>JBBFMI010000133.1:0-5840 GCA_037478635.1 Candidatus Geothermincolales bacterium
TAGCCACACCTCCACCGGGGGAGATCCTGAGGAATTGAAGTAATTGCCCACGATGGCCAGCCTCCAGGGATTCCCGACGTTGGAATAGGCGGTGTGAGAACCGGTTGCCGCCACGTAGACGTCGTCCACCCGAGGCGTCATCTCCTGGATCACGTAAACGGCGCTGCTGTAATCGGAGGCCACGTGCCCGATCATGGTCGGCTCCCGGGTGTTGACCACCTGCATCCTGTATTCGCCGGGAGGCGCCGTGGTGAAGTCGAAGGTGGCGACTATCTCGCAACTGGGGCTGCTGGCGTAACCGTAGCTCCCGGAAGGAGCGGTCACGCTCACCACGGTCCCGTTGACCTGGCGCTCGACGGAACCGTCCTCCGCCAACTTGACCAGCCTCACCGCCGGCTTTTCCTGGATGAAGCAGAACGGGCCTCCCTTTATCTTCAGCCTGGCGTTGTTCCAGATGTTCAAACCGGTCTTTCCGTAGTCGGGATCGTTCCCGAAGTCGGCGATCACCGGCTGCGGGTACTGGACGATGAAGCCGTTGTAAAGGTAGGCGGAGAGAACACCTTTCTGCCTCACCTTGACCGACCAGTACCCGATGGCGGCCTTGGGCGTCCACGGATTCACCGAGGAGCTTTCGTTATGTCCCGAGTAAAGCGTGACCTTGCCCCTCAGCTCTGTCTCCGACCAGTAATTGAGGGTGATGGGAGTGTCGTACATCTTATCCCGCACCAGCCACGCCTGGACCACTCCATCGGCGTCGTTCACCGCATCGAAGCCCCAGCCCTTGATGACCACCTGCACGTCCACGTTGGGGTTAGACCAATGGGCCGCAGCGTTGGGCTTTCCGGTGGGGTCCTTGATGGAATCGGGACCCACCACCTCGATGCTGGACACCCCCAGGTTATAAACGGCCTCGGTGTCGGTGATCACCGACTCCAGGGAATAGGCCTCCTGATCAGTTCCTCCAGACGAAATGTAGACGATGACCCTCGCCATGAGCAGGTGGAGCACTCGGTTGTCCGAATTGGTGGGCCGGTCGTGGCCCACCACCTTTGGCCCCCAGGTGCTCTTCATGGTGGCGACACCGGTATCGTCGTTGAGGTAAGATAGCTGCACCGCCACCTTGTAGTCCTCGTAGCCAGCGAAAGTCCCGTAATCGTAAAAGGTCACCTTCGGTATGTTTTCCCAGTCGGGCACGCTGTTCCCCGAACCGTCAACCCTCGAGGGATTGGAGTTCATCGGGTCCCTGGAGCCCCAGAACCGGTCGTCTATGTCCAGATTCTTGTCAAGATTGCTCGTGTTATGAGGCTCATAGAAAGGTATGTTCCTTATCTGCTCCATGGCGGCCTTGGCGCAGTTGACGCTCTGCTGTATCTTGCGCATGTTCCGGAAGCCCTTGAAGGACTGGTCGAACATGCCGATCACCGGAATGAGGCCCCACACCAGGATCAATCCAGCCACCAGGATCTCGGCGAGGCTGAAACCCCTCTCGTTCTTCCGGAACCTCAACCACCAACCCATGGCGCTACCTCCTCACCGTTCAGCTGGAGGTGACCTTCCCTGAGGCGTCAATCGAAACCCGGGCGGACCGCGTGCCAATCCTCAGGTTCACCGTCGCTGGAGTGATGTTCATCTCCGTTCCCCGGGGGGTCAGGGTCACGCTCACCGTATCGGTCACCTTCACCCCGTTGGTCACCTTGATGAAATAAGAATCTCCGACCTGTAACACTTCCTCCCCGCTCACCGAGCTGTTCACCGACCTTTCCACCCACATGCCTTCCTCTTCCACTCGGTGACGGAACTCGAAGGTGTTGGGATGAGCCGCATCGGAATCGGAATAAAAGGTCAGGATGTACGTGACGTTCTCCTGCCTGGCGTTCGCCTTGGCCCGCTCCAGGGCCGATTCCACCTGTTTCCTGGCGGCACTTATGGCCATGCCCCGGCTGATGTTGGTGTAACTCAGTATCCCCAGTCCCACGATGACCCCCAGGACGAGCACGGTTATGGAGAGCTCGACCAGGGTGAAACCAGGTGATGAGCGAAAAACGTTATAACTGGTGTGCTGCTTTGCCACCTGGCTTTGCCTCCTATCTGACCAAAAAAAATTTCTTTAATGACTAATTTAACTATCGATTAATTTAACAAGTGGCTTTAACCGGGTGGCAAGTAACGGGTAGAAAACGATGTGACGATTTGGTTTCATACTTCTTATTAAGTGATCAAAAGATGGCAATCAAACGGTGGCAACGGGGGTACAGAAAAAACCTGTTTTTCCGGGGAATCTTGACGAAAAGCGTTCTAAGAACTCCAACCCAGCCTGAGGACTTCTCAAGCCCACCGGCTTCCCAGGCTTTCCATTCACTGAGGAAACGGTGAAGATAAATAAACGCGAAGATAAACGTTTCGCGAATCCCCCGTCATCAAGCAACGATCATTACCATATTGAGCATGATTCCGTCTTCAGCAGCACCCTTGGCTTCCTGCCCTGACTTTGAGCCTCCACTATATATCCAGGGGGATGTTCTCGACCGCTCGAAGTGCCGACTGTTTCGGCGTCTCCCTTACTCCATGTCCACTGGGAGTTCCATCCAGCTTACGACCTTTATATCGATGGGCCAGCCGCCCACGTCGATCTGGGGAGGCCGGTAGTTGAACTCTGGGAAAGACCAGCTCAAGTCATTGGTGAGAATCACGTCCCTCAAAGCAGTGGCCTGCATGTACTGGCGGGAGAACCTGGTCATGCAGATGGTGACATCCCCTCCCCCGTAGAGGAAGAAGGAGTTGGTCAGGGGGTTGGTGAAGGAGCCGCTCCAGCGGGAATCGAAGGTCACGTTTCCCTTGGCGATGACCTGGAGGGTGCAGTTCTCCCTCATGCCGGTCTCGTTCACGGCCACGAAGTCGCCCTCGCACACGAAGACCCCGTGGGTGTTCGGGTTTGCCCAGGTACTCCTGTCCAGCACCATGTTGCCGGTGCTGTAGTAGACGGTCATGGACGAGGTGCCCGTCCTGATGATATTCCCGGTGATGGTCGCGGTCCCGCCGGGACCCACGTCATAGAAATTTCCCTGATCCATGGCAAGCAACTTGTAGTATTCGAAGTTCGGCTGGGGGATGTAGATCTTGTCGACCCCTCGGGCCTGCACGTAGTTCCCCCGGTATATCCTGTCGTGGGGGTTGCCCCTGTTGTCGAGCGGTCGCGCCACCATCTCTTGCAGCTGGGGCGCCACGATGTTCCACTTCCTGTCACCGGCGTTCGGGCCGTACGCGGCGGCGAAGAGGGCGGATTTCCCGTTTCCCTCGTGGGGCCATCTGGTGGCGCTTTCGTAGTTAAGGCCGCTCCACACCTTGAGGGTTACGATCCCCGGAGTGGAGGGGTTCACCTTGCTTCCGGCCTTGATGTCGCCGTAGACCTGGACGTTGGTGCCATCGACGTCGTAAGGATTCGGGGGAGGTACCTCCACCGGCTTGACCTTCCATCCCTCGAACCTGTTCCTGCAGGCCGCCTCCAGGGTGACCGAGCTCCCTCCCTCCACGCTCCCGTTCACCGTGAAGGCGTCGTCGTCGGCGTTCATGCAGAAGTAGTAGAGGTTCACGTTTCTCTCCGCCCTGATATTGCCGTTAATCACGATGGGGATGTAGTTGATCTCGTTCTCCACCTCCATCCTCACATCCCTGGCCGCGAAGAAGATGTAGTTCCTGAGGGCGTCGAAGGCCTGCTCCCCGCTGTAGATCACCTGTTCCTGGAGTTTGCGCCGGTAAACGGTACCGCCCTCCTCGTAGATGCCCAGGGAGGTCACTATGAACTCGGTGGTGGAGTTGCCCACCGGCCTCACGTCCACCTCGTATTTCCCTCCCAGGATCTCGCCGTCGAAGGGGGCGGCCTGGGTGCCCTTCTCGACGATCAGGGCATGGGCCGCATAAAGGCCCGCCTCGGCTATGAGAAACGCCCTCTGCTCGGGCTTCATGTTGACTATCCCCCTCATGGAGGAGACCATGAACAAAAGGCTCGCCGCCCCCAGGACCGATAGCATCATCAGGGCGATAAGCACCACGATCATGGCGAAGCCGGGCTCGCCCCTCCGGAAAAACCTCCTCGCCCTTGCCAGAGCGCGCTTCACCCTCCTCATCTCCATCACCCCTCAGAAGAGTTCTTGCAGCTGGTTCCTGAGGGTCACGCTTCCGCCGAAAACCCTGTCTATCTCGTGCCCTCCCAGGGAGCTGCCGGCAAAGCCGACCTCCACGTCGATGCGATCGATGTTCAGGTGATCCCCGGGAACGCCGGCGTTCCACTGCCTCAAGGAACGGGCGTTCTCGTCCCACACCCAGTACCGGAAAACGAGCGAGGTGCAGCCGTCCATCCAGTTCTCCATGGCAAGGGAACCCGTGCCCTGCGGGGCGCTTCCCTTCCTCAGGTAGCCGCCGGCCAGGTCGAACCTCACCATGTCCAGCACTCCGTCGCCCTCAACGTCGGCGTAGAACTCGATCGCGCTGGTGCCACTGGCCGGGGAGATGGCGACCGCTCCCCTGATCTGGCGGACCATGACGCTCACCGCCTCGTTTCCCTTCTCCTGCACCCTGACCAGTTGATAGCTGGCCGATGAGCCCTTGACCCCCGAGTTGAGCATGTTTCCCACGGCGATGAGGAAAAGCGACATGATGAATATCACCACCAGGAGCTCCGGAAGGGTGAAGCCCTTCTCCTCCCGGAGCGTCCCGGGGATCCCCGCCGAGGGCGCCTTTCCCTCCATCTCCTGCCTTCCTTTCGCCCTACACCTCAAAATCCGCATGGTTTCCCCCTGAATCACGGCTCTACCAGCACCCACCGGCCAGGATAGCTGTCCGGGGGGTTGGTCGTGTCGCCGGTCCTTCGCACCGATATGCCGCAGTAGCCCTCGAGGTTGGGCATCGCCCACCAGTCGGAGACTAGGTAGACGAACTTCCGGGACCGGTCGGTCCTGGTGGCGAAATTGCCCTCCGCCGACCATTGGTCGCTGTGCCAGACCCGAAGGGTGGTGGTCCCCGAGACGGGGAAGCCCTTTCCCCTCACGGTGAACCTGGCCAGCCTGGTGGTGTATCTGCTTGACCTTATCGCCTCGGCCCTGTGAACCCTCCATTCCCCCCAGGAGTAATATTCGTATTCGTAATCGGTGGTGTAACTGGTGCTGTCCTGCCTTCTCCGGTCGATCGATATGGCGTACATGTACGCCCGCTGGGGCTCCAGGATCACGGCCCTGCCCAGGCTCACCTGGAAATTCGTCTTGAGGTAGTAAGTCGGGGTGATGTAGACCCTGAGCTCCCAGGTGCCCGAGGTACAGTCGATGAGGTTGAGGTTCACGTCTATCCTGCCGGGATCCACCACGGTGTACTCGATGTCCCTGTATTCGGTGCCGTCCCGGTAGATGCCCACGTCTATGCAGGCGTCGAGGCCGGTGCCGGTGATACGGCTCGGTATGTCGTAGTAGTTCTCCCAGAACAGGGTCCCCGTGGTGGGCTGGAAGGCGGATATGGAACCGCTGAAGGTGCGCACGCTGAGCCGCGGGGAGGGGGCCTGGATCCTGCCCCACAGGCCGGAGTCAAGGTTCAGCACGAAGGCGTTGTAGGCGTTCTCCTTCGCCGGGAGCTGGGTGACGTCGAAGTCCGCCACTATCCTCGTTTTACTCACGCTCACCAGCGTCCCCTGGGCCCAGGAGCCGTCCATCGGGTTTCCGGTGGCGCTGTCGGATATGTAGACCTCCACGTAGGGCTCTAAGGCGTTGAAGTACATCCCCTCGATGGCCAGGCGCACCTTGCCGAAATCGATGTTCTTGTAGGCGGTGCGGATCCTGGGAAGGGTGCCTTCCACG
>JBBFMI010000134.1:0-5822 GCA_037478635.1 Candidatus Geothermincolales bacterium
GGCGCTCGTCAGGGTAAACAATCTCCGCTCGCGGCGTACGGTGGATCCAAGGGCACGAGGGCTCGGTCGGGCGCATTATATAGATGAAGGGATCGCGGTTGAGCCCGCAGGCAATCCGGCAACATCGTCTTGCCTACTTCTTCGTGAAAAAAAGATCCTGAAAACAGGAAAACCCCGCGGGCGCGGGGTTTTCTCGTCCTGTCTCAACTAACGGGATCCTAGCGTTGTTCGGGGTCCATCACTCCTTGGAGGAGCCATCACCCAGCACCACCAGGGCGTCCACCGCCACCGGGTCAGCCCCCGCGATGATCAGCGGGTTGATGTCTATCTCTTTCACCTGGTCGTACCTCATGCCTATCTCCCCCACGGCGATGAGGATGTCCGCCAGCTTATCCCTGTCCACCGGTGGCTTTCCCCGGAAGGGGCCCAGTATGGCCTTGGCCTTGATCTCGTCCATCATCTGGAGGGCGTCGTACTTCTCCAGGGGAGCCACCCGGAAGGAGGTGTCCTTGAGTACCTCGGTGAAGATGCCGCCCAATCCGAACATCACGCAGGGCCCAAACTGGGGATCTCTCACCAGGCCCACCACCAGTTCCCTCTCGCCCTTGATCATCTCCTGGACCAGTATCCCCTCGTAGGGATCGTCCCCCAGGTTCTCGATGATGGCCCGGTAGGCCCTCCTTACCTCTTCTTCGCCGTCAAGGCCAACCTGCACCAGGTTGCGCTCGGTCTTGTGGCTGATGTCCGGGCCACAGGCCTTGAGGACCACCGGGTAACCCATCCTCTCAGCCGCCTCCACCGCCTCGTCCTCGCCGAGGACCAGTTCTTCCCGGGTGACCGGTATCCCGTGCTCCCTGAGGAACAACTTGGACTGGTGTTCGGATAAGGCTCTTTGTCCTTTGGCCAGTGCTTCCTCGATGATTCCCATCTTCTCCTCCAGTCTTCCTCTCTTTTCCCTCCTCGTGGTGAAAATATTACTTCATCGCGATGAGGCGGGCAAACGCGCCGACGGCGCGGGCCGCGGGAAGCCTTTTCGCCCGCATGATCAATCCGAACACGCGCTCCTGTCGCATGGGTCACGACTGTATTCGAACATAGGGTCCCAGGCTGTCCTGCGCCACTAAAGGATCCCGTCACCGGGACCTGGATCAGGAGAGGGTCCTCTGCACCAGGGCCGCCGCCCGCCCCAGCCACCTGAATCGCGACGCCGCCCCCCTGAGGACCGAGAGCGCCAGTTCCCTGTCCCACCCGTCGAAGGCCCGGGCCAAGCGGAGCACTGGGAAATAGATAAGGAAGTACAGGGATATACCCGCCGGGAGGGGGAGCAACTTCCGCAGGGGCAGGATCACCGCCCCCGCGACCAGGGCGGCCACGGCCACCCGCCAGTACGCCAGGCTCGCCGGATGCACCCCCATCTCCCTCCAGGAGAAATAGAGTATCGCTCCCAGGAGCACCGCTTCCGCCGTAAGGGTGGCCACCGCCGCCCCCGAGATCCCCATGAACTGCACCAGGAGCAAGCAGAGAAAGGCGTTCACCAGAGCCGCCGCGCCCAGCGCCGTGAGGCTCCTACGGTGACGGTAATGGGCGTTCAGAAGGTCTGCCATGGGTATGTAGGCGAAGCTGAAGATCGGCGCCGCGGCCATGATGGCCAGCGCGGGGACTCCCCCGGAGTACTCCGCTCCGTAAAGCAGGGTCATGACCTGGCGGGAATAGAGCAGGAGCAAGGTGGAAAAAGGAAGGCTGAGCATGGAGAGGTACTTCACCACCCTGCCCATCAGCTCCCCGTGGGCCTCCCCTTCTCCCCGGGTGCGGGAGAGGTAGGGGAAAACGGCTGTCATCACGGTGGTGGGTATGAGGGCCATTCCCCAGATCACACGGTAGGCCCCGCTGAAGATGCCCGCCTGCCCGTCCCCCCGGAAGAGGGAGACTATGACGGTGTCCATGTACCCGAAAAGGAAGGTTATGAGGCCCATGCCGGCAAAGGGCAGGGAGCCCTTGACCAGCGACTTCAGGAACTCCAGCTCCCATCGCAGGCGGGGCTTTCCCACCTTTTTCATCAGGACCGCTAAGTCGAGGAGGGACGCGGTGGTGGACCCGTAGAACATGGCCAGGGCCACGCCGTGCAGTCCCCACCCGGCATGGACGCAGAAGATCCCGAGGCCGAAGGTGAGGAAGATGTCCACCATATCCATGTAGGCCTGGTACTTCATCTCCTCCAGGGCCTGGAAGACGGCATCGAAAAGTCGCCGAAACCCGGTGGAAAGCACCAGGCTGATGCCTATCAGGAGAAGCGCCTGGCGGGTGTCTCCTCGCCTTCCGGCCCAGTGGATGAACCCATAGAGAACCAGGGTTCCCACGACCCCGGTGAGAAGGCGCAGCATGATGAGCCCGCCCAGATACCTGGAAGCCTGCTCCCGACGGGGCGACAGTTCCCGGACCACCAGCTTGGAGAGCCCCATATCGCCCAGCACCAGCAGGATGCTGGCCAGGGAGAAGGCGAAAGAATAGCTGCCGAAATCCTCTGTCCCGAGCCTCCTGGCGATGATGACCAGGAAAACGGGGGTAAGAACGGCCCGGAATACCCCACACCCGAAGATGTACCCGATGTTCCTGATTATCCGCCTAATGTCGCTCCAGTGGCCTTGATTCCCTTGACCCATCTCTCGCATCCGGTCCTCGCAGCCGTCTTTTCTTACTCTTATCGAACGATGCATTTTAGACCATGAGGGTGAAAAGGGAAAGCAAAGGGATTAATTCCAGGCGCCAAACGGTCACCATGGGAAAACGAGATTCAGGTTCCCCTTCGAGGAAGTCGGGCGGGCGTCGAAACCCCAGAAGATGCGCCACATACCTCATTGTTCGGGCAACCATGTGCCCGAAACCGCGAAGGTGTACCTTCATGTAAATGCAAGGTTTTAATGTCTGGCGACACCTGGCGATGCCCGTCGCCGACAGCCGGCAAATATCTCGTGGTAAGACGCCCACCTGGCGGCTTGGGCGGGTGTGATGGGGAAGATAGCTGCGGGCCGGGTCAGGCCAACTCAAGGCGTGAGGGACGTGGGGCCAGAATGATGAGCGCGTGCCCTGGCCACTTCGCCTTCAGGAGTCGAGGAAGCGGCAGCGGATCCCTCCAACCTCCCGGAAGATCAACGCTCTTACCTCACCCCTCTCCCTGACCAGGGGCTCGGTCTGGGCCCTCAGGGAACGGAAGTCGGCCGTTTCCAGGAATTCCCGGAGCAGCTCCAGCCTCTCCTCCCCTTCCTCTCCCGGCTCCTCTCCCCTGAGGATTGACAGGGCCAACGCCTCGTACTCCACCTTGGCCGCCGTTTCCAGGCAGTGTAACGCATCGGCCTTGAGGAGAACGCAGGGGTGGGGAAGCCCCGCGCCATCACCCGTGCTCGATCCCTTCTTATCCTTGCCTTCCATTCACCCCTCTAATGCGACGCTCCCTTTCCGCCGCCCATCGACGTTCATCCGCACAAGAGGGCGCGAATCCTTCCTCCCGTCCCCCCAACCCTTTATCCAGCTGAAACGACATCGGCACGCTCACTCGTTATGAGCACAGACACCTCAACACCCCGTCTCTCGGAAAGCGGAGGCCCCGGATACTTCAAGCTCCGCAATAAGAGTTGCCCCTGGGTTGAATTTTATCCTACAACTCCAGCGGCTCTTCCATCTCCGTTCCCCGGTACAGCCTTATCCCCCTCTCGGAGATCCTCTGAAGGAAAACCCGGGGGTCGAAGCAGGCTTCCGGCGCGGTGACGCCCTTTACCGAGACCATCCCCTCTCCCAACAGCTGTATGCCCACCGAGGCGGGTATCCCGGTCAGCGCGTCCATGTGGGCGGCGGCTCCGTAGACGAGATGAGTCCACCTGCCCCCCACCTTTCCGGTGACGTCCACCCGGCAGGCCGAGCAGGTCTCGGGCGGCCTGCCGATGTTCTCCAGGTAAGGCAACACCCGGTTGAAAAAGTTGCCCACCAGGTCCTTCTTGTACACGGTGTCGGTGAGCTTAAGCTTCACCAGGGCGTTGCACAGCCTCACCAGGTAGCCCTCCACGAGCCCGCCCTTAAGGGTCACGATCCTGGCGTTTATGAACCGGGGCACGGTGATGGGTTCTGGGTGGCCGGCGTGGAATACGTCGATGGCCCCCACCGGCTCCGGGAACTTCACCTTCTCCAGGCCGCTTCCCGCCGGCACGTAGGTGATGCGCCCTTCTATGTAGGTGGGGATCATCCCGGTTACCGCGTGCAGGTAATGAAGGGTGACCGCTTTCCCCGCCGTGTCGGAGGCGTGGCAGCCCCAGGAGATGGCGATCTCCTCCACCTCGTCCAGCTGGTCAGCCGCCAGGCGGGCGAGGACGTTGGTGATGCCGGGAGTCCAGCCCACCCCGGTGACCGCGGTGATCCCCGCCTCCTCCGCCTCGTCGTTCAGCGACAGGGCCTCCTCCGCGGCGTCGTAATCGTCGCAAATGCTGACGTAGTTCACTCCGGCCTCGATACAGGCCCTGATCATCCTGGCCTCGTACTTGTAGAAGGGGCCCACCGTCCCCAGCGCCACGTCGAAACCCTTGATGGTCTGGACCAGGGAGCCATGGTCGTTGGCGTCCACCCTGGCCGCTCTCACCTTATCCCCCAGCTCCGAGGCCAGGCGGCTCGCCTCTTCCAGGTTGTAGTCGGCAATCAACAGCTCCTCCACCTGGGGCGATGCGGCCAGGTCCCTCACCGCCGTGCGCCCCATGGCCCCGGCACCTCCCAAGGCGACCACTTTCATCCGCGTTCCCTCCTTCCCTTTCTTCCTTCTTTCACGGACTTCGCCTCCCTGCTGCCCCGGGACAATCCCGAGAACAGGTTCCCGAGCACCAGCTGAAGGGACCCCTCCAAGTCGAAATCCTCGTTCTCCAGCCATTCGAGCTCCAGCCCCTCGGCGACACCCAGCACCACGAGGGCTAAGTGGTCGGAGTCTGGGTAATCGATCTCTTCCTCCTCCATGCCTTTTCTGATGATGGAGGCAAGGGATCTCCGGATGTCCTGGTAATACCTGGTAACTTTCTTAGCGTAATCGGGGTTGAAGATGTAATGCCGGTCAGCCCTGAACTTCCAGAGTAGCCGGCAGTGGTCTTTCTTCTCCCGGTAGAGCGCCGAGGCCTCGTGGACGAGGACACGGAACTTCTCCCGAAAGGGCAAATCCCATTCCTCGGCCCTCCTGACCAGGTCCAGGAAGGCTGAGAGCATGTCCTCCACCAGGGAAAAGGCCAGGTCCTCCTTGGAATCCCAGTACCAGTAGATCGTGCCCTTCCCCAACCCCGCCTCTTCCGCTATATCCTGGACGGTCGTGTCGTGGAATCCCTTCTCGGAGAAGAGACGGAGGGCGGCCTCCTTGATCTGCCTCTCCCTTTCGTCCTTGAGCGGGTTTTCTCTCCTGGGCATGTCTTAAAACATCATCGGGGAAATCGACCGACCATCCGGTCGATATTATAAACCCAAACCGCACCCATAATCAAGGACGGCGCAATCTAGAACCCACCACCGGTAGAGCCGTTGATCGACCAAGTTTGAACGGCCGTTTTTCCGGCACGAAGGCAGGCTCGTGGAAGAGGTGGAAACATAGACCACGGATAGAAGGCGGGAATAACCCCAGAGGAGATGGGCTCGAGCTCCCAAGCGAACCGCCGCCCGGGAAAGAGTCCTTGCTCCTTTCTCATCCGGGATCGTCTCACCCGGTTCCTCAACCGGCAAGGAAAGCCTGGGCCATGATGACAGCCCCCGAGACCACCATGATGGCGGAAAAAAGGACCGCGATCCGGCGAGACTCGAGTCTCGCG
>JBBFMI010000135.1:0-5807 GCA_037478635.1 Candidatus Geothermincolales bacterium
TTCACGCAAAAGGACGGAGCTCACGTCGTCCGGGAGGAGATATCCAGGATGGTCAAGTTCATGCGGCACGACATCGCCACCCGCCCCCCGCTCAGGCACTTCGACCTCATACTCTGTCGGAACGTCTTGATCTACTTCGAGAAGGCAAAGCAAAGGAAGATAATGGAAAATTTCTGCGAGGTCCTGAGAAAAGGGGGGATGCTGGTGCTGGGGAAGAGCGAGGCCATCCTGTTCGGCGAGGGGTTGCCCCTGGAGCCCTATCGGCGGAGGTTGAGGATATACCGTCGGGTGTAGCGATGCGGGGCCTCGGGAACCGAGAACATGCCGTTGATCAAGGGTCCATCCTTCTAAAAACCGAGGGAGTTTGTGCCGAAAAGGTTATAAGGCCAAAAGGCGGGCGCAATCCCGCGTCGGCGTAGCTGGCAGTCGATGGGCAAGAGATCGACCGGGCAGGCCGCGACCCGAGAGACGCGGTAGCGAAGGATATGTGGAGGGAAGCAAAGAAATCCAAGACGAGCGGTTCTTGGGTATCCGGGCTTTGTCGGCCGGAGGTCAGAGGGAGGAGAATACCGTGATCGCGGGGACCGGTGGTGGTAAAGTATATCGCAATATATCGCTGGCATGCTTCGCGTTCTTCCTCTTGCTGACCCTCGTAAGCCTCATCCTCAACGGCTCGTTGCTTTCGAACGGGATAGGAAAGGTGGACAGGGTTCAAGATGCGGTTTACGACAGCCGGCCCGACGATGCCGCCGAAGCCGCCGGACAGGCCAAAGACCTTCTCGGACAAGCGAGGTCTATCTCCACAGCTCTTTTGGTGATATCCCTTGCCCTGGCCCTGCTCGCAGGAGCGTTCTTCTATATCTGGCTCAGGGAGGCCAGCCGGGAGATAACCCATCAACTCCACAGCGTGGCCAGCGGCGACGGAGACCTGACCAGGGAGCTTTACACCAGCAACCCCGTGCCCTTCAAGGAGCTGGTGGAATCCACGAACCACTTGCTGGCGGCCCTTCGCGGGTCCATCGCCGAGATAAGCAGGATTGCCGGTGAGCTGAGCAACAGCGCGGAGCAGATGTCCGCGGTGATCCAGGAGATGAATGCCTCCAGCCAGGACATAACCAACACCATCGCCCACATCGCGAAGGGAGGAGAGGAGCAGGCCAAGAGGATATTGGAGACCTCCCACACCATGGAGAACCTCAGCGCCGGGATGCAGGAGATAGCCGAGAAGGCGGAGTTGTCCAACCGGGCCTCCGAGGAGGCCATAGAGATCGCCCAGAGGGGAGCCGAGGCGGCGGTGGAGACCGCCAACGCCATGGAGGTTATTAGGCAGGCCGCCGAGGCGGTGGTGGGCGCCACCTCGGGGCTGGAGGAGAGGTTCATGCAGATCGGTATCATCGTGGACGTCATCACCAGCGTGTCCGACCAGACCAACCTGCTCGCCCTCAACGCGGCCATCGAGGCGGCGAGGGCCGGGGAGCAGGGCCGCGGCTTCGCCGTGGTGGCCGAGGAGGTGCGCAGCCTGGCGGAGAACAGCCGCAAGTCGGCGGAACAGATCGCCAACCTCATCCGGGAGATACAGGGCGGGATGGAGAGCATGAGGGAGGCGATCAACTCGGCCACTGCCCAGGTTATGGGGAGCACGGAGGTGGCGGAAAAGGCGGGCAGGGCCATGCAGGAGATCGCGGTGACCATCCAGAAGACGGCCAAGTACGCTTACGAGATAGCCGAGATCACCAGGAAACAGGCGGAGAGGAACGAGGAAGCCCTGAAAGCCATAACCGAGATAGCGAGCATCGCCGACGAGACCGCCGCATCCTCGGAGGAGGCGTCGGCCACGGTCGAGGAACAGACCGCCTCCATGGAGCAGATGGCCGCGGCCGCCTCCGAGCTGGCTGGGATGGCCGAAAAACTGCATCGCCTGGTTAGCGGGTTCAAGGTATGAGGAAAGCGAACGGCGGAGGGGCGTATGGAATACGGCAACGACGAGAGAAAGCTGGGAGAGGAATTCGGGCGATTTCTCATAAAGGTGGCGGCAGTGGTCACGCCCCTGGGGGTAGGGGGATGCATAGGCATCTCCTATGCCGCCTCTTCGCTGGGGTGGAGCCCCGCGCTGAGCGGCGCCCTCTTCGGGTTCCTGTTGACCCTTGCCCTGGTGGGGATATCGGCGTTCCTCCTGGGAAGGGAGTATCTGTGGCCCCTGAGGGAGCTCGCGTCGGTGATTTCCATGATGATCCAGAAGGACTTCACCGCCAGGGCCAGGGTCAGGAAAGGCGGCATGATCGGGGAGTTCGCCGAGGCCGTGAACGGTCTCGCCGACACGCTCAGGAAGGTGATATCCGAGCAGGCGGAGATGGCGGACCAACTCACATCCGCGAGCGAGATGATGTCCAGCGTGTCCAGGGAGACGACCAACACCGCCCAGGACACCACCAACACCGTGGCCCAGCTGGCCAAGGGGGCCGAAGAGCAGGTCAACAACATCGTGAGGGCCCAGTCCATGGTTAACGAGATCGTGCAGGAGATCTCCCAGGTGGCGGAGAGGTCCCAGGAAGCCAGCGGCTTCGCCGGGTTGGCCCGGGAGACGGTGGAAAAGGGCGTCATGGCGGTCAGGCGGGTTACCGAGAAGATGAAGGAGATCAAGGAGAAGGTGGACACCTCGGCCAGCGTGGTGAGGGAGCTGGGCGAGCATTCGGCCCAGATCGAGCTCATAGTGGACGTCATAACCAGCATCGCCGACCAGACCAATCTCCTCGCCCTCAATGCGGCCATCGAGGCAGCGAGGGCCGGGGAGCAGGGCCGCGGCTTCGCCGTGGTGGCGGGGGAGGTGCGCAGCCTGGCGGAAGGGTCGGCCAAGGCGGCGTCCCAGATCGCCAACCTGGTCAGGGAGATCCAGAGGGGGATAGAACAGACCATCCAGGGAATGGAAGGTGGCACCCGGGAGGCGGAGGAGGGGAACATCGTGGTGCTGGAGGCCCAGTCCATGCTCGAGGAGATCAGGGAGGCCTCCGACAACATCGTGGAGAGGGTCAACGAGATATACCTCGCCACCCAGAGCATGAAGGAGAGGAGCGACAGGGTCATAGAGGCCATGGCCACGGTTGCCGGGATATCGCAGGAATCCGCCGCCTCCACCGAGGAGGTGTCGGCCTCCATCGAGGAGCTCACCGCGGCCATGCAGGAAGTCACCGCCACCGCCCAGGAATTGGAGGAGCTGGCCACGAAGCTGAAAGAGTTGCAGAGGGAGTTTCGAGTATGAGTTCACGCGAAACCTCTTTCCAAGGAGTGGATCACAGGATAAGGGAGCGCCAAGAGAGGCCCTCAAAGGCGGAAGCCTCCTTGACGACAAATACTTAGAGAGGAGGAGTTGGAGGGAAGAGAAGATGTCGGAGAGGGCCAGGCCCGTTACGGCGGAAAGGCAGCTGGTGGTCTTCTCCCTCGGCCGGGAGGAGTTCGCCCTGGACGTGAGCCAGGTGAGGGAGATCATCCGCATGGAGGAGATCACCAGGATGCCCAAGAGCCCCCCTTTCGTGGAGGGTATCATCAACCTCCGGGGGCAGATCATAGCCGTCATGGACTTGGCCAAGCGGCTCAACCTCCCCTCCACCGAGAGGACGGACGCGCAACGCATCGTGGTGGTGGAGACGGAGGACCTAAAGGTGGGGATGATCGTGGATTCCGTGTCTGAGGTGATGAGCATCACGGAAGACGAGATAGAACCACCACCCACCCTGGTCTCCGATCCCAGCACGCCCTTCATCCTGGGCGTGGTGAAGAGGGACAGGCGACTCATCATCCTTTTGGATCTTTCAAAATTGCTTTCCGTGGAGGAAATCGCGGAGCTGGGCTTCTGAGGAGGTAAGGAGAGGGGATGAAAAAGCAGGAGAAAGCCGAAAGGACCGCCCCTACGGTCATGATAGTCGACGACGCGCTCTTCATGCGCATGATGATCAGGGACATCCTCTCCAAGGACGGTTTCGAGGTGGTCGCGGAGGCGCAGAACGGCCTGGAAGCGGTGGAGAAGTACAAGGAGACCAGGCCGGACATCGTCACCATGGACATCGTCATGCCGGAGATGGATGGCATAGAGGCGGTCCGCCAGATCATGAAGATAGACCCCAATGCCCGCATCCTCATGTGCAGCGCCATGGGACAGCAACCCCTCGTGGTGGAGGCGTTGGAGGCAGGGGCCAAGGACTTCATAATAAAGCCCTTTCAACCCTCCAAGGTCATAGAGGCCGTGGAGAAGGCCCTTAAGGAGTAGGGGTGAACTCCACCTGAGCGGCAGGGGTGGAGGTGGAGGGATTGTCCCTTAGGAAGATCCGCGTTCTCATCGTCGACGATTCCGCCCTGGTCAGGAAGCTTTTGCGCGACATCATAAACTCGGACCCGGAATTGGAAGTGGCGGGCATGGCCTCTAACGGGATCGAGGCCATAAGGGCGGTGACGGAGACGAACCCTGACGTGGTCACCATGGACATCCACATGCCGGAGATGGATGGCATCACCGCCCTGGAGTTCATCATGAGGAAGCGCCCGTTGCCGGTGGTGATGCTCAGCGCGCTGGCCCAGAAGGGAGCGGCGCCCACGTTGAGGGCCCTCGAGCTCGGGGCGGTGGACTTCATAACCAAACCCTCCCACTTTCCCTCGGCGGTGAGGGAGGTGAGAGAGGAGATAATCTTCAAGGTGAAGACGGCGGCCAGGGCGAAGATCTCCTTGCTGGTGGGGAAGGAAAGGGAGATCCGGAAGACGGAGAAAAGGGATATACGGGTCCGCGGGACGGAAGCCAGGAAGCTGGTGGTGATAGGGGCTTCGGCGGGCGGCCCCAGGGCGCTGGCCGAGATAATCCCGATGTTTCCCAAGGATTTCCCGGCCCCCATAGTCGTCGTACAGCACATGCCCGCCCAGTTCACCCGGCCCTTCGCCGAGCGGCTCAACAGCGTCGGGAGGTTGACGGTGAGCGAGGCGGTGGACGAAGACCCGTTGGAGCCAGGGCACGTGCTGGTGGCGCCAGGCGGCAAGGAAACGATCGTGGTCAGGGACCCTTCCGGCAGGGGCAAGGTGCAGGTAATGGACTCCGTCAACCGATCGGGCGCCACGCCCCGCATCGACACCACCATGATAACCGCTGCCGAGGCTTACGGGAGGGAAGTCATCGGGGTGTTGATGACGGGGATGGGGTCGGACGGGGTTGCCGGTATGGCGAAGATCAAGGAGAGGGACGGGGTGACCATCGCCCAGGACGAGGAGACCTGCCTGGTGTTCGGGATGCCGAGGGTGGCGATAAGCAAGGGCGTGGTCGATCACGTGGTCCCCTTGGAGATGATCCCGGAGAAGATCATGGACAGCCTATAAGGTTTTCGGCGGCCAGGCTTTGAAGGAGCGGAAGTGGCACGCGATAAGAAAAGGAGGCAGTTGACTTCAAACCTTAAGTAAAGGTTAAAGGTTTTGGAATATGGGCAGGAGATGACCTCGTGGCACCGAGGCTTAGAAGTGAGACGACCCCGGGCTTCAGGGGTCGGCCGGAGAGATTGAGGCCGGGATGGAAATGGACGTCTCCCAGTACAAGGAACTGTTCATAAACGAGGCCCAAGAACACCTCGAGGCCCTCAACCAGTCTCTTTTGGAGCTGGAAAAGGATCCGGGCAACCCCGACGTCCTCACGGAGATATTCCGCTCGGCCCATACCCTGAAGGGCATGGCCGCGACCATGGGCTTCGATCAGCTCACGGAGCTTACCCACGAGATGGAGAACGTGCTGGAGGGCCTGAGGAACGGGGACATCGAGGCCTCCTCGGAGATAGTGGACC
>JBBFMI010000136.1:0-5788 GCA_037478635.1 Candidatus Geothermincolales bacterium
GCCTTACAAGAGGAAGGCTATTTGATTGTTTTGGTTCTTGTCCAGAACTACCCAGACACAATTACTTATACGCTACCCCGTGCCTTTGGTTTGACCGACAGGCGAAATACTTTCATGCCCGCGGATCGACCTACAAGGAAAGGGCTTAGGGAGATACGACTGAAAGGTGGGGAGTTTCTCCCTATCGGCATTTCTATCCAGCGGTTGTCTTTGCTGGATGGAGGAGCCTATGGGGTGATCGCGGCGATGGGTCCAGGATGCGAGGGCCCGCTTGCGGGGGTATCCGGTCGGCGGTTGATATTGCTTCCTGGAAGGGAGGGCATCGTTGGAGAGGCTGGAGATCTATTCGTGGAACGTGAACGGCTTGAGGTCCATCTACCGCAAGGGGTTCCTGGATTGGGTGAGGGAAGTGGAGCCGGATGTCCTGTGCATCCAGGAGACCAGGGCCAGCCCGGAGCAGCTGCCGGAGGAGATCCGCGAGCCGGTGGGGTTTCACGCCTATTTCCTGGAACCCCAGCGTTCGGGATACAGCGGCGTGGCCATATACACCCGGTTCGAGCCCCGGTCGGTGATCTCCGGCCTGGGGCACCCCCGGTTCGACGCCGAGGGCAGGCTCCTGCGGGCAGATTACGGGGATTTCCTCCTGTACAACGTCTACTTCCCGAACGGAAAAGCCTCCGAAGAGCGGCTCCGGTTCAAGATGGACTTCTACCGGGCTTTCCTCGAACACGTGAAGGCGTTTCTCGAAGAGGGAAGGAAGATAGTGGTGTGCGGGGACTTCAACACCGCCCACAAGGAGATAGACCTGGCCCGCCCGAAGGAGAACAGCAAGGTGTCGGGCTTTCTGCCCGAGGAGAGGGCCTGGATGGACGAGTTCGTGGCCGCCGGTTTCGTGGACGCCTTCCGGCTATTTCACCCCGAGCCGGGGCATTACACCTGGTGGGACCTGAAGACCAGGGCCCGGGAGAGGAACGTGGGCTGGCGCATCGATTATTTCTTCGTGAGCGAGAACCTGGTAGACCAAGTGGAGGACTGCTTCATCCTCCCGGAGGTCATGGGGTCCGACCACTGCCCGGTGGGCATGAGGCTGAGGCTGGGCGGTTGAAAACCTGGGCGTGGGTATCGCCGAAGGCGGGCTTCAACGGGAAGCTGGACGACGGCTGATGTAGAGCTCATGCGGGGCAGCGGGACCTGGAAGGCATGAAGGCAGGCGAAAGAGGCTGACCTGAGATCCACATTGGACGACCCGCGCGGGTTTCCGATGATCTCGCAGGCGAAGGAAATGGCTGACCGTAACGATACAGTTGCAAGTCGGTTTGCCGTGACGGCCAAGGGGCCTTGCTCAGGTCGCCCGTTCAGTCCGAGGTATCCAGGTTTTTCACCTGCGATGCCCTTCTCGCGCGACGGGAAGCGAATTTTCAATACCGGTGTGCGGAAGCGTGAAGGTGTGCTCCGTTTATTTCACCGCTGTCTCTTTCAACCCTTGCCTACACCCTTTCTTCAGGGGGGCAGTCCAGCGGTAAGGAGAAGGAGAAAACCGACCCTCCGCCTTCCCTCGGCTCCTGCCATATCCTTCCGCCGTGGGCGTCCATTATGCGCTTGGCGATGTAGAGGCCCATGCCTATTCCCGGCGTCGAGTGGTGTATCGAGTCTTCCACTTGGAAAAACCGCTCGAAGATCCTCTCCCTCAACTCCTCCGGGACACCGGGCCCGCGGTCGGCCACCCGGACCAGTAGCTCCCTTCCCGCCACCGCCGCCGATATCTCCACTTCCGATCCCTCGGGCGAGAACTTGAGGGCGTTGTCCAACAGTATCACCAGCACCTGCCTCAATCTCTCCCGGTCGGCGGTGATAATGGGAAGCACGGGAGGCAGATCCACCGACAGGGTGACGGAGGAAGCCCGGCCCTTCATCTCCTCCGCCACAACCTGTATCAACTCCGATATGTTCGTTTCCTCTCGATGGAGGACAAGGCCTCGCCGATCGATCCTCGCCGCCTCCAGCAGTTCGTACACCAGGGAATCCATCCTCTCCACCCCATCCCCCAGGGCCTGGAAAATCTCGGCCCTCTCGCGCTCGGACATCTCCGGATGGTGGACCCGCAGTAGGTCCGCGTATCCCTTGATTATGGTCATGGGGTGCCGTAGCTCGTGGGAGGCTATGTCGATGAAGTCCCGGAGCTCCTCTTCGTGGGCCAGTCTCTCTTCCTCCACCGAGAGGGCCCGGGAGAGGATCCGCAGCACCTCCACCTCGTCGCGGCTCAGGGCGCGATGGTGGTCGAAGGCCACGCCGAGCAAGCCCTTCAACTCCCTCCCGTGCCTGGTGGATGCGCCGTAGTAAGAGGACGGATTGGTTAAAACGAGTCCGCATCCCGGGAAGGCCCTCAGCACCTCTGATAGCTCCGCGACCCCTCCCGGCGATCCCGAGGCCTTTTCCGTCATCGTCTTCCATACCCTGTCGAGGTCTTGATCCAACCGGAAAAACCCATCTGGTCGCGACGTGGAGAAGATCTGCAGGTTACCTCCGTCAAATCGTGTATAGTTGGCCTCGACGGCGTTCATCAACTCCCTGGCCGTCATCGTGATCCTTGCCATGTTCCCGAGGGCGTCCTCTCCCATCCCGAGAAAGCACTGGTTTATCCTCTCCAGGTTCCTTTGGAACCGCTTCCTCTCCGTTATGTCCCGGACGATGGCCTGGAGGTAGACGCGGTCTTCCACCTGGATGGACCTGGCGCTCACTTCCACGGGAAACACGCTGCCGTCGCTCCTCCTGTGCACGGTCTCGTACAGGACTCCATCACTCGCAAAGTCGAGGAGCTCTCTCCCGGGCACCGGTTTAGCGCTCTCTGCCCTTATCTGCTCGATGTTCATCCCCAGGAGGACTTCGCGGGGATACCCGTAGGTTTCCACCGCCCTCTCGTTCGCCTCCACGATCTTCCCGTCGCCGTCGAGGAGAAGTATGATGTCGTTGGCATATTTTGTAAGGTACTCGAAGTGCTTGGCAAGGGCCCTTCTCTCCGCCTCGTAGGCGTACTTCGTCTTGAAGAGCTCTCTCTGGTGCCTCACCCTCAGCGCCATTATGAGCAGGGCGATGAACAGCAGGAGAAGAAGTAAGAGTGAGAGCATAAGGTAGTTACGGAAGTTCAGGGGCGCGAAAAGCTCGGATTCATCCACTTTTGCCGCCATTATCCAACCAGTGCCGGGGATCTCCTCGATATGGGCCAGCACTTTCTTGCGCCGGTAATCGGTTCCCTCGAAGGTGCCTCGGTAGCCGGATACGGCGGTCAGCGCCAACTCGTCTCCCGAGCCGGGCCCGGAGCGGAGGTTCATGGCCGTGCCGCTCCTGTGTCTCAATTCGTTTAGATAGACGGCAGTGCCGTTTTCCTGGCGGAGGAGGATCGTCTCCGCGGTCTCGCTCTGGATGGGCCAGGACTGCAGCAGGGGGTAGAGGGTGCGGTAGGGGTCCACCCTCAACAGGACCGCCCCGAGCGGTCTTCCGCCTTCTTCCAGGATGGGGGCCACTATGTCCATGTGAATGCCCTGGACGGTGTACTGGTACAGGAGGTCGGAAATGACCGGCTCTCCACGAGAAAGCGCCGCCTCCATGGTTTTCAGTGAGTCAGGGCCAAGGGGTTCGTGTGTCTCGGGGTAGGATACGAGCTGGTTATGTTCTGAGTCCAGCAGGCAGATGCTCCTGTAATTATCTGGATCGAGCCTGGAGGCGAGCCACTGAATGACCTCCCTCCTGAGCTTTTCATCCCCGGGGCTTTTCATCATCCGGATGGCGGTCTCGGTGAAAAACGGGCTCTGGGTGATTATCTGGGCGTCCTTTGCCCTTTCCCTGTACCATGTCGCGATGCTTTGGGCCTTGACCTTTGCGATGGAGACCAGGTCGTCCTCGATGGTCCGGCGATAAGACCTCGACTGGTGGCGGAGAAAAAGGTAGCCGCCTACCAGAACCAACGTGGAGAGGGCGATGAAAACGAGGAGGAGAACGCGGTTTACTCTTCCCTCCTCCGGCTTTTCTTTTTCCCGTGCCGACCTTGAGGCCATCTCTCGAAGATTTTTCCCCTCTATGAAGCCCGGTTTTCAGGATAATTTTAATTCATGGCCGTGATTTTTTTAATCAGAGTCGTATAGAGCGGTTTTTCAACGCATATGGCCGAAGCGCTGATATTCCCGGGCAGCGGAGAAAGCTTTTTGCGGAAAGCATGGGGTAGTGGGACATGGCGTTGAAATAATCGCGCGCAAGCATGCCTAGAAGTCCAGCGTTTTTGCCCTTCCTCTCGGTACCGCTGGCCGAAGTAACCCGGGAGATATGAAGATCGGCATCTGATCCCTTGGGGCGGCAGGCGGGAATCGCCTACTCGCAGGTGGATCCCGGTTCCCCGTGGCGCGGGTTAACCCGAATTGCAATTTTCTTGTTCGCAAGGAAACCGCAGATGGATGCCAGTTCTTCATGGGCGGATTGCGGCCCTTACTCCTTTGAGAAACCGGAAGCGGAGGGCCAAGGGGACACGACCATGGAGAAGATTGAGGATATTCATCACCTTCGGGGCGAGGATCCAGGGCTTATCTTCAAGGATCTCAGGGTATCCTCGAGGCGGTGGGCGGTCTGGGCCATGTGCTCGGCGGTCCTCGCCAGGAGCTGGGCGGCCTGGGCCTGTTGTTCGGCGGACGCGCTTATCTCCCGGTACGCTTCCAGGTTCTGGGATATGAAATCCCGCATGCCGCCGATGGATTCCTCCACCCTGTCACTCTCTTCTACCTCGAGCTCTGCCAATCTCGATATTTCCTGGGAATTGATGGCCATCTCCCTTACTATCTCCGCCAGTTTCCCCAGGGAATCGTCGGAGGCCTGGACGGCCGCGGCGCCCTCCGACAGGCCGGCGGCGCTCCTCTCCATCAAGGCCCTGGTCTCCCTTACCCGGGACCTTATTTCCGAGACCACGTCCTTGATCCTCCTGGCAGAGGCGGCCGACTCCTCGGCCAGCTTTTTCACCTCGCCCGCCACCACCGCGAAGCCGCGTCCGTGGTCCTGCACCCTGGCCGCCTCGATGGCGGCGTTCAGGGCAAGGAGGTCGGTTTGGTCCGCTATTCGCGCTATCTCCTCCACGATCGAGCCTATGAGTTCCGAGCTCCGCTCGAGCTCCGCCAGGGACCGCAAAGTGTCTTCCACGGTGCCCTTCAAGTCGTTTATCTTGCTGGCCGCATCGCGGGACCTGTCCTTGCCATCCTGGGCCCAGGAGTCGGCCTCCAGGCTGATCTTGAGGCTGGATGCCGCCCTGTCCGAGGCGGAATGGATGACCCCCGAGGTCCTCCGTATCGCCTCCTCGATGGAAGCTATCCTGCGGTTTTCCTCTTCCAGCTGGTCGTTGAGCTCGCTCATCAGGGCATTTAGCTCCTCTATCGACGCGGTGATGTTCTGGGCCACCGAGGCGATGTGATCGGCCCCTTCGGTCAGCTCAGCCGAGGTCTCCGCCAGCCTTCCCGTGGTGAGCCGGATGGAGCCGAGCATCTGGGCGTAAGAGCTACAGAGCTCGCCAATCTCGTCCAGGGACTCGGGGCGGAGATCGAAGGACAGGTCGCCCCGTCCCACTCTGCGGCAGGCCGTGATCAGCTGCCTGAGGGGACCAGAGATGTTGCGGGCGAGCAGGTGGGAAAGGTAGGCGGCAGTGGCACCCACCAGCAGCAGGAGTACGAGGAAGGTGGCGCCCATCCCACCCGCCGGGTGGAAGGAGGGGCGGTATGGACGGATGTACAGGAGGACGGGGCCGTCGGGTTCGAGG
>JBBFMI010000137.1:0-5746 GCA_037478635.1 Candidatus Geothermincolales bacterium
GGGAAGTGCTCAGGGCGGTCATGAGGCTCTCCCTGACCAAAGTGTGGTCGTCCACCACCAACACCCTGATCCTCTCCATGGACCGAACCTCCCTCCTCCGAAGCCTTCTGTCCCCTTCTCCGGCGCCCTTCCCCGGCATCTCCCCGAAAACCTTTTACCGTCGGCCCCGGGGACCTCCGCCTCCGCTCGGCAGAGCTTCCGCCCCGCAACATCGCCCGACCGGGCGCCCATTGATCGTCGCGCCATCGAAAAAGACGGCGGCCCACACAGGCCCGCTGGCCTGGCAGGCATGACCTTCGCTTGCAACGCCGCAGCCCTCACGGCGGGGAACGATAATCCCACGGCACACAACAAGATTTTCCCAGAAACCGTACCGGTTTAACAAGCTCAAGCCGATCCCACCGCATCAATACGGTCCCGGCATTCCCGGGCAGGCTCATATCAGGAGATCGCGTTCCCTTTCCTCCGCCTCGTCCATCCGGTGCAGGGAAGCGTTCCCGTTGTAGTAAACCGCCTCCTTGGTGCGCGACCCCTTCCTCTCCTCCCTCTTCTTGGCCTGCTCCCGCCTCTTCTCCCGGGACACGTTCTCCTCCACCCGGGGGTTCTCTCCCCGGGCCACCTCCCTGACCTGGTGGGACTGCCGATCCACCTTCTTCTCGTAGGCCTGGGGGATCTCCTGGGCCTGGTGATGCTGGCGCACCTCCTGGAGCCTCTGGATGCGCTCGATCTCCTTGGCCATGGCCACCATGTGCTGGAAGTCCACCGGTCCCAGGCTCATGCTCTCACCCCTTTCGGAAGGGTTCCGGTTCTCCGGTCAGGCCATCGCGGGAAAGCGCCTGTCCTGCGCCTATATCCTTTATCGGAACAAAAGGGTTCTCGGCTCAACCTCCCTCCACCTCCTCGGCGCTCTCCTCCCTGGCCCTCTTCGTATCGGATCCAGTGGGGCTGAACTTCCCGCCCAGGAACAGGGCCACCGCCATCAGGAAGCGAGCGACCTGCCCCACCAGGAAGACCACCGCCATGGCCAGGAGGGTCCGGGTCAGGCAGTCGTCCAGCGACCAGTTCCGGAAAAGCCCCCACCAGAAGGTCGCCAGGCCCGCTCCCAACGCCAGGTACGTGGATAGTATGTCCACCAGCTCCTTCAACGGCCATCACCTCGCGTGGAGGAACTCCCGGGCGGTCGAATCACTGACCGGCACTCCAGGCATCACCGTGGAGGATAGCGGGACTTCCCGCCCGGCCCCGAACGACGCAGCTAAAACGCCTGCCGCCGATGGGAAAACCCATTCCGTTCCGCGCAAGTCCTCCGCAAGAGGGGCCGTGCCCTCCAAGCCGCCTCACCTCCCGACCAGCCGCCTGGGCACCCAGGGGCGAGCCTTTCCCTCCGACCCCTGGACCCCGTTCACGGATCCCCGCCGACCGGCAGCGTCCAGGAGCTCCGCCAGGAGGTCGGAGGGCACCTCCTTCTTTCCGGTCCTGCCCGCGCCCGGGCTCTCCTCCTCGCCCCGGTCGGCCCTCGGTCCCAAGCGCGATGGCGTCCGCTCAAAGCCACTCCGAGCTTCCTCGCCGCCGGAAAGCGCCACCAAGGGCCTCAGGGGCATGTCTATGGATGGGGAATCGGAGAAGTACCCCGGGGTGCCCGAAAGCTCCCGCCGCCACATCTCCCGGCGGGCGGGAACCCTGACCGCGTCGAACTTGCTCACCACCACCCTAAGCCCCGGAAGGTCGCCGAATTCCTCGAGGACGGCCCGGAACTCGTCCAGGTCCCAGGCCGCGTCCACCACCAGGAAGGGCTTCAACGAGAGTTCCCGGCAGATCGCCGCGAGTTCATCGTGCCGGTACGATCCCAAGGGTGGGGTGTCGACCAGTAGGATCCCTCCTTGAGCCAGGTCCGCCGACCTGAGGCCCTCGAACCCCTTTACCGGGAGGAAGCGGACGCCCAGGACCTCCCAGAAGGCCCGCCAGCGCGAGGCCCCGCTCAACCTTCCCTCCTCCTCCAAGCTGACCAGGTTCACGTTCCCCAGGGGACCGAAATGCCAGGCCAGGCGACCCAGCGTGGAAGTCTTGCCGGAACCGGCGGGGCCGAAGGCCAGCACCCGCCGGGGGTATCCTCCCTCCTGGAGGGAGACGCCCAGGGGCAGGAAGTCCCTGCTCTTGCGTTCACCCTCGGCGTCCACCCCGCCGGACCTACCGTCGCCGGAAGTGGGTCGCGCAATCTCCCTCGCCAGCCCGCCACCCATCTCGGAGCCGCTTTCCTCTCCCGGCGGAGAAACCGGCTCGGGCACCTCCCTGGGAAGGGCAATGTCCAACCCCTCAGCCCGGCGATGGCTTTCCCCCTTCTCCGGGAGCGCCACCAGCACCTCCACCACCCGGGTGCCGAAAAATCCCAGGACCCCTCCCTCCACCTTCTCCTCGGTCTTGACTATCACCGCCTCGTCCCCCAGCTCGCGGCGCACCCGGCGGAGCACGGTGGTGACGTCGGGCCCCCTATATCTCCTGAACCTCAAGGCCTTCACCTCCCAAGTGGACCTTCGCTGCCGGGAAGGG
This sequence comes from Candidatus Geothermincolales bacterium, assembly GCA_037478635.1. GTDB lineage: Bacteria > Actinomycetota > Geothermincolia > Geothermincolales > RBG-13-55-18 > JACVJK01. The sequence goes on from JBBFMI010000137.1 coordinate 2,548, forward strand.
AAGCCACGGGTCGGCCATCCTCTGCCCGCCGATCGACCGACCAAGTGGCCACGGGGACAAAAACCGCGAGGCCCGTCCCAGCCCCCGGCCTTCTTTCATGTTTCGTGGATCCCCTAACGGATACGATTGGCAAAGCCTTGCATTTCCTGATATTGCCAAGGAATTATTTGGCATAGTTCTAATATCTTCCATCTTGTCAACCCTCACCTCCCTGCACCGCCGCGGGGGACTGCTCGCCGAGATCCACCGTCCCCAGAGAGCGCACCTCCACCCCGGGGGCTATCTCGTCGTAGGAGATGACGGGGAGCTGCGGCATGATGCGGGAGACCATGCGGCGCAGGAAACGGCGCACCGAGGTGGAACAGAGCAGCGCCGGTTGAGCCCCTCCCCGGGCGACCTCCTCGACCGTGCCCGCCAGCCGCGAGATGAAGCGCTCGGTGACGGCCGGGTCGAGGGCGAGCACCAGCTCGCCTCCCACCTGCTGGACCGAATCGGCCATGGCCCTCTCCAGGGCGGGATCCAGGGTTATGACGTTGAGGATCCCGTTCTCGTCCAGGTGCTTATGGGTGATGGTCCTGGCCAGGGCATGGCGCACGTACTCGGCCAGGAGGTCCACGTCCCGGGTTACCCGGGAACGGTCCCCCAGCACCTCCAGGATGGTGACCAGGTCCCGTATGGGTATACCCTCCTCCAGCAACCGCTGCAGGACCCGGTGCACCTCCCCCATGGTGAGCTGGCCGGGCACCAGCTCCTCCACCACCACCGGGTTCTCCCTCTTCACCAGGTCCAGCAGGGCCTGGGTGTCCTGGCGGCTCAAGAGCTCCCCGGCGTGCCGCCGGATGGTCTCGGTGAGGTGGGTGAGCAGCACCGAGGCCGGGTCGACCACGGTGTAGCCCGCGGCCTTAGCGGCCTCCACCACGTCCCTGCCGATCCAGAGGGCGGGAAGCCCGAAGGCCGGTTCGGTGGTGGGTATGCCGGGCAGGGCGGCGTCCGTCTCGCCCGGGTTGAGGGCCAGGAACCCCTCCACGTGCAGCTCCCCGCGGGCCACCTCGCTTCCCCGGATCAGGATGCGGTACTGGTTGGGCGGAAGCGAGAGGTTGTCCCGCAACCGGATCGGGGGCACCACGATCCCCAGCTCCAGGGCTATCTGGCGGCGCAGGAGCACCACCCGGTCCATGAAATCGCTCCCCGAGGCCGGATCCACCAGGGGTATCAGGTCATATCCCAGCTCCAACTCCATGGGGTCCACCTGGACCAGCTCCATCACCTCTTCCCGGGTGCGGGGCACTCCTGCCTCCTCCTCCACCTCCTCCTCGGGCGCCACCTCCTGGACCTCCCGGCGCATCACCAGGGAGACACCGTAGGTGCCCAGGGCCATGGCCAGGAGGGGCACCTTGGGCAGGCCGGGCAGCAAGGCCAGCAGGCCGATGATCCCCGACCCTATCTGGAGGGCCCTGGGCTGGCGCAGGAGCTGGCGGGAGAGGTCCGAGCCCAGGTTGGCCTCGGCAGCGGCCCTGGTTATTATCACGCCGGTGGCGGTGGAGACGAGCAGCGCGGGCACCTGCACCACCAGTCCGGCGCCGATGGTGAGGAGGCTGTAGGTCTGCACCGCGGTCCCCAGGTCCATGCCCTTTTGGAAGGCTCCCACCGCAAGCCCTCCCAGGAGATTGATGAACACCACCACGATGGCGGCGATGGCATCGCCCTTCACGAACCGGCTCGCGCCGTCCATCGCCCCGTAGAAATCGGCCTCCTTGGCCACTTCCTCCCTCCTGCGCCTGGCCTCCTCCTCGGTGATGATGCCGGCGTTGAGGTCGGCGTCGATGCTCATCTGCTTGCCGGGCATGGCGTCCAGGGTGAAGCGGGCCGCCACCTCCGCCACCCGGTTGGCGCCGCTGGTGATGACCACGAACTGCACGATGATGATGATGAAGAACACCACCAGCCCCACCACCAGGTTGCCGGAGATGACGAAGTTACCGAAGGCGCTCACCATGGAACCGGCGTTGGCGTTCACCAGGATCTGCCGGGTGATGGCGATGTTGATGGCCAAGCGGAAGACGGTGGAGAGGAGCAGCAGGGTGGGGAAGACGGAGAAGTGCAGGGGCTCCTGGGCGTACATGGTCACCAGCATAACCAGCAGGGAAAGGGCGAAGTTGAACACCACAAGCAGGTCCAGGATGAAGGGGGAAAGGGGGATCAGGATGAGCACGATGATGAGGAGGACTATCCCCGCGGTGAGGAAGTCGCTGTAGCGGTCCAACCTGGACTGGTTCATCTCTCCTCTTCCCTGCCTTCCATCTCCCTCGAGTGGTTCACCCGCTCTCACGCCGTCCGTCGATTCCTCGCCGGCGCTATCGCCGGTTCAGATGCCAAGTCAGGGCACTGGCATCGCCCGGAGCGGCCGAGACCCGTCAGGCGATCCGGGCCGCTATCCTCCTGTCCACGCTGATCAAGTAGGCGAGCACCTCGGCCACCGCCTTGTAGAGCTCGGGGGGTATCTCCTGGTCCACCTCCACCGAGTCGTAGAGGGCCCTGGCCAGGGGCGGGTCCTCCACCACCGGTATCCCCAGCTTCTTCGCCTCCTCGCGGATGCGCAGGGCGAGGAAGTCCGCCCCCTTGGCGATCACCCGGGGGGCGGAAATCCTCCGGTTGTACTGCAGTGCCACCGCGTAATGCCTGGGGTTGGTTATCACCATGGTGGCCTGGGGCAGCCGCTGCATCATCCTCCGGCGGGCTATCTCCCGCATGCGAGAGCGGATGGCCGCCCGCAGGTTGGGGTCACCCTCGGTCTGTCGGAACTCCTCCTTGAGTTCCTGTCGCGTCATCATGATGTTGCGCTCGAACTCCCATTTCGTGTAGCCGTAATCAGCGCACCCGATGGCGAACATCACCAGGGCCACCTTGAAGGCCGCGTTGAACACGACTTTCATGTACTGGGAAAGGGATTCCGCCGCCCCCGCACCCATGATCCCGTGCAGCTTCACGTAGTCGGAGCGCACCGAGTAGAAGGCCACCGCGCCCACCAGGGCCACCTTCAGCAGGTTCTTGGCCAGCTCCACCAGGGAGCGGGGGGAGAAGAGGCGCTTCAAGCCCAGGATGGGGTTGATCCTCTCGCCCCGGGGCTTGATCGCCTTGGGCACGAAGTAGACCTTCACCTGGAGGCCGTTCACCAGGAGCGCCACCGCCGCCAGGGCCA
>JBBFMI010000138.1:0-5662 GCA_037478635.1 Candidatus Geothermincolales bacterium
TCCGACCGGGAGGGCTAACCTTCCTGGTTCCTCGCTACCCTGGCCCCGATGACGAAGAGCAGGGCGCCCAGCGCCAGAAACAGGCCCGCCTCCCAGTGACGGATCGCCGCCCATAAGAGAGGGAGGAGGGGTTTCCCCCTCCTCCCTTTTTCAGTCCCGCGCATGGCGCGCGGCGGTTCCTTCCGACCGGGAGGGCTAACCTTCCTGGTTCCTCGCTACCCTGGCCCCGATGACGAAGAGCAGGGCGCCCAGCGCCAGCAGCAGGCCCGCGCCCGCCAGCAACAGGGCGAGTTGGGCGCCGGTCACCGGAAGGGTCTCACCGGCCACCTGGGGCGCCGGCGGTGGGGTGACCGATGGCGGCCCGGGAATGGGCGGGGTGATGATCTCGCCCGCCACCGGTACCCGGTTGAAGAAGTCGACCCGCGCCGTTTCCCCGGGAGCCAGGTACAGCGTAACGTAGGTGGGCGCGGTGTTTTCGTAACCGAAGGGCACTATCTCCTCCACCGTGTAGACGCCCGCCTCCAGCTCCGGGAAGGAATAGGAGCCATCCGCCTCGGTATGAGTGATCAATATCACTATACCCTCGGAGTTCATGAGCCGGATGGGCACTCCCTCGATCGTGGCCTCTCCGGGGTCGGCGGCGCCGTTGCCGTCAACGTCGTCCCATTTCAGGCCCCAGATCGATCCGTAGGGAGCGTTCAGGAAATCCACCCTCTCCGACTCGCCCTCGTCCAGGTTCACCCCTACCTCGTGGGAAGAGGTGGGATAGTATCCCGCTGGAACCGTCTCGGATACCAGGTATTCTCCCGGTTGCAGATCCTCGAAGGTGTAAAGGCCGTTTTCACCGGTCACGGTGGATGCGGTGAAGCCGTCGGGGCCTTCGAGCTGTATGTACACTCCGCCCAGGCCTGGCTCCTCTGCCTGGTGAGCTCCGTCCCCGTTGGCGTCCAGCCACTTGAAGCCATAGATGCTGGACTTCTCCGGGATCCTGCGATTTATGAAGACGAGGTGCATTATCTCGCCGGGACCCAGGTCAATCTCCAGCCTCGGGTCGGTCATGGGTTCCCATCCCTCGGGCACCGTCTCCTCCAGGACGTAACTGCCCGGCATCAGCCAGCCGAAGTCGAAAGTCCCGTCGGGTCCGGTAACCCTGGTCTCCGACCACGTGAGGGCCGCTACGGGCCCGTCCTCCACAGCCCTGGTCAGGGTGAATTCCACCCCTTCCACCGGCTCCTCGTTGGGGTGTTCGATCTTCTCGCCGGTGAGCCTGGGCATGGGCGCGTTGAGGAATACTACCTGCACGGACTGGCCTCCCTCCAGGGCGACCTCCACGCTGGTGGGCGAGGTGGGGTAGTGGCCCTCGGGCGTTTCCTCCGTCACCAGGTAGATGCCCGGCTCGAGCTCGGTGAAGGAGAAGCCGCCGTCCTCGCCGGTCACGGTCTCGGCCACCAGCGACCAGCCGAGGAGAGTTTCTGGCCATTGACCCACGACGCCGTCCTCCAGCTGACGGTAGAGCCCGACGGTGACCCCGGGCAGGCCTGCCTCGCCCTCGTCAACCGTCCCGTCTCCGTCAGCGTCCAGGTATTTCCAGCCTGAGATCTCACCCGTCTCCTCTTCCTGTTCCCGGTTCAGGAAGGGCGGGTCTACAGGTACGGTCTGACCCGCCGGCACGGTCACCATGCGGGTGGTGGTACCCACCGGCTCGGAGCCTTCGGGGAGGACCTCCGACACCAGGTAGGTGCCCGGATCCAGGCAGTCGAACTGGAAGTGGCCGTTTTCGTCGGTGACCGTCTCGTCCAGGGGTTCCGTGCCGTTCAGGGACGCGATGCCGTCGTAGATTCTCCACAACTGGATGGTGACACCTTCCCAGGGACTGTCACCGTCGTCCAGCTCCCCGTTCCCGTTGGTGTCCTCGTACTTGTATCCCTCTATCCCACGCACTCGGGTTCCGTTTCCCTGACCACTATGCTTACCTCGGCCGGGTCCTCGAGCTCGCCCACCTTTGCCCTGTTGAGCAAGGTGTAGTTACCAGCAGCGTTGGCGGTGAGCTCCTTGGTGATCACCACCGTGTATGGGGCTCCGGCGGGGTCGAGCTCCCAGGGTCCATCCAGGTCGGCCGCGGGCACACCGTTGATGGTGGTGGATTTTATCTCGTAATCGAGTCCCGTCTCCGGGGAGACGCTTTCCTCGTCCTCGAGGACCGGGTTCCTGACCGACAGACCCGGTTTATCGAAATCCTTGCGGAAGTGGAAGGTGTGGGATTTCATTCCCGGTGGGGGAGGGTCAGGCTTGTTGGAGATGGTGATCTCGATCAGGTTTGAGAGAGAGGTCACCTGGCTGAGGGGCACTGGCAGGGTGAAGGTGCCGGAATAAGAGTACACGTGGGGGCCTCCGGTGGGTATGGCCCCCGGGCCCACGGGCACCGTGGTGGTGATGGACGAGGTGGCGGGAAGCCAGCTTGGTCCATCGGCCTTGTACCACACGGTGTCCTGTACCGCGGTGACGTCGGCTGGCCAGTCGCCGGTGTTCTTGACAAAGATGTTGCCCTCGATGCGGAACGTGTTGGTGCTGATTATCCCCACGTTGATGGTGAAGGTCACTTGCTCCGTCTCACCGGGCTCCATCACCAGGGAGGTGGGCTGCGCCGTCTTGTCCAGGGTGATGCTGTACCCCGCGGGATAGACCGCGTCCACGTCTTTCCAGATGTCCAGCGAGGTGACCTTCCAATCCTCCTGTCCTCCTAGGGAGGCGAGGCCATCCGGGGGGTTATCCGGTGTCGCCGCCCCGGGGTCCCCCGAAGCGCTACCGGCCGTACTTCCGTCCCCGTCTTCCTCGACCGCCTCGCCCGGAGTCTGTCCTGCCGGGGGCTGCCCCGACTGGCCGCCTTCCTCGGCGATATCATCTTCTTCCGTTCCTTCTGGCCCGGTGATCTCAGCGCCGAGAGCTGTCTTCGCCTCTACTGACCCGGGCTCCGTTCCCTCTCCCTGGGCCTGGACCCCCATTTCCGGTGCGCTTTCTCCCTCGGGGGCCTTTCCGGCCTCGGAAAAGGCGGCCTGGGGAAAGACGATGGAGCCGAGGATCAGGGCGACCAAGGCGACCATCATGAACCATGGAACCCATGATCTTCCGCGACCCCCTGGTTCCGCCCTCTTCTTTTTGCTTCTCGTCTTCATCTCTTTACCTTCTTTCTTTCCGACCTACTCCATCCTCATCCCGTTTCGGGTTCATCCCTTGGCGAGATGAAACCGGTCCCTGGCGGACTCCTTTCCTTCGTCCACCCCTCCTTTCGAGAAACGACAGGTTTTACCCATGACAAGACCATGGATCTTTCCAGGACCATGGCCTTCGATCCCCCTCGACTACCGGCTACTCTTAAGAGGGCTTCTCGTCAGAGTTTTCCCGGGTTCTTTTGGCTCCCCCTGCCCCCGGAAATCAAAAACCGGCCCCTTTACTTGAGGCCGGTTTCACTATTCGCTCCAGATGGCCCAAGTGACCACGTCCAGGCCATCCTTCTGCGCGTCCTCAAAAACATTATTCCCGCCCACGTCCCTTCGAAACCTATAGAGAGGAAGGAGGCATGGGCATTCTTGTGACCTATGTCATGGGGAGTTCCCCTTTTCCCGTTCTACAGTGGGATTCCTTCGGGTCAACGCGCTTGCGAATTTGGCCCCGTCACCCTTGCCGAGCCTTGCCGCTGGAGTCATGCCACCTTCCATCCGGCGTCCTCCCTGCGCCTACTCGCGATGACCAAGGTTTTATTGCCGTGATCTTTTCAACTCGACCCTACCCGTATCATGTTCTTCTTGACCTCATCTGCCCCTACCCGGTGGGGTGCCACCCCTGCCCGCTTCCAAAGAGCCTTTATGTCGTTCGAGGCTCGCGAACCGCTTTTCTCCTACATCCGGCCGGGATATCATGGCTGGGATGATCGGGTTGAGAAGGCTCTTGATAGTGGGAGATAGCCTGGCGGGAGGACCGCCGCATCTATGTTATCCCCACTTGGTCGCCGAGAGGCTCAGCGACTGGTGGGTGAGATGGGTTTCCCTTCCGGGGAAGACCTTGAGGATACTGGGGGAGGCCCTTGCCGATTCCCTTCCCCTCTATCAGCCGGACGTGGTGGTGTTCCAGGGAGGGGGGAACGACCTGCTCATCCCCTATCTGGCAAGGGTGTTGCAGAGGGGTGGCAACCTTCCCGCCCCGGAGGAGGAGTTCGGAGACATCTTCAGGGCTTTGGTGAAGGCTTCCCTTTCTTTTTCCCGGGAGACCCTGATCCTCTCCGTTCCCTGCCTGGGGGAGGACTTGGACACCCGTCTTAACGCGAGAAGGAGGCTCTATAACGGGGTGCTGGAAAGCGTGGCCGGTGAGCTCGGGACGAGGGTCTTGAGGATAGACCTGGCCCAGGAGCGGGAGATCCTGGAGAGGGGCAGGATGAGCCGTTACCTGATGGACGATTTTTCCGGCTTTTTCCTGGACCCACTGCGATCCCTAACCCGCCGGGGAGCCATGCGATTGAGCGAGAAGAGGGGCCTTCACCTGACCATCGACGGCGTCCACCCTAACCCCCGGGGAGCGGGACTACTGGCACAGTTGCTCCTGGAAGCCCTGGAAGGGGGAGGTTGAGCGCCGGGAATACCGGTCACGATCGATGGGTTGACCGGCACGGCTCGACCGTTTTCCCTGCCGACTTGCGCACATCCCAAGTCGCGCATCAGGCCGCGCACGTCGAGGGGCATGAGACCTGGACGCGACCTCTGGCCATGTCTCCGAATTGCCCGGCCGCCGGAAACCCTTCCTATCGCCCTGACTTTTTTCGATCCGGGTTTGTAGGTGACCCGAGGGAGCGCAGGTTCGGGGGATGAGGGCAAGCCGGAAAACGACCAATGAAAACCGTGAAGTCGTTTCCCAGGGGTACTGATGAAATGCTCGCCCGAGGGACCTGGATGGGTAGTCGATCTGGAGGCGGTGATCCAAAGGACCCTCACTTTGATCCCTCTCCCGCCCGGGACCCGCGGAGGACGAGGTTGAGCTCGGCGCCGAACAGCACGAGGAGGGCCCCGTAGTAGAGGGCGAGCAGGAGCAGGACGGCCCCGGCCAAGGTTCCGTAGACGAGGGAGAGATCGGCCAGGCGGGAGTAGTACCAGGCAAGAAGCGTCTGCAGGGGGTTCAGCAGCGCGGCGGAGAAGAGGGCGCCCGGTATAACCTCCCTGAGGCGGAGCCTCGGGAGGGGCGCATAGGAATAGAGGAAGCTGAGCCCCAGGAACTGGATGCCGGTGGAGAGAAGGTAGGAAAGGGTCCTGGCGATGGGGCCGGGCATCGGGCCCGCCGGGATCCTGGAGGAGACGAGATAATTTCCGCCGGCCCCCAGGACCAGGGCGGATCCCAGGACCGCCAGGATCGCCAGGGATCTCGCCTTCATCTTCAGCCATCCGGGGCGGCTGCCTCCCAGGATCAGGTTTATCCACTCCTGCAGGGAATCGGCCACCCGGGTCCCCGATAGGAGCAGCCCCAGGAGGCCGATGGCCCCGAGGATGCCGCCCTTGTCCGTGGCGGTCCGAAGGGCGTCCTGGGTGGTGTCCGAGAGGGCGGGGAGATTGATCCTCACGTATTCCAAGAGCCTTTCGGGCACTTCGGGTTTGTCCCGGAAGACCAATCCCGCCACCCC
>JBBFMI010000139.1:0-5650 GCA_037478635.1 Candidatus Geothermincolales bacterium
TCGTCTGCCAGGTCCGGGTGCTCGACGTCGGGTCGGTTTTGCACGGTCATTCAGTCGATCGTCACCGCCACGGGAGGCGACCACCCGCTCGCGGCCTCCGTCCCGCCCTGTCCTCGGAGACGGCAGCGGATTTCATGCCTCCCCCTGCCGAGCTCGAGCGTTACCCGGGCATCGCGTGTGTCCTCCGCCACGGTCACCCAGTCCCCGTCATCGCTTTTCACCTGGAGGTCGAAGCCGGTGCCCTCCCGGGGAGGCTCACAGGCCAGCATGACCGAGACCCTGCCGCCTTCCACCGCTTCCGCCACGGGCGCCACCTCGAGCGAGCCCTCGTGGCCCGATACCATGTCCCGGTAGGTGAAGGTGCCGGCCCAGCGGGCCTTCAACCACCAGGTCTCGGGATTATGGGACCGGGTGCCGTTTATCAGCTGAGAGTCCCATAGCCTCAGACCGCTCACCTCGGTCACGGAGTGGTAGTCGCTGTCCTCGTTGGTCCACTCGCACACGTCGCCCACGCGCATGGTCACCGGGCTGGGATCGAAGCCCGCCCCCGTTATCCTCACCCGGTGTCTCGGCGAGGGATCCTCGGGTATGACCGGCAAGAGCAGCCAGGACTCGTGCTCCCCTCCCGCGTGGACCCACGAATCGCCGGGGTCCGGGGACAGGGTCTGGTAGGCCGGGACCCTCAAGAACCATTTGCCGATGAAGGGCAGCTCCAGGGCGAAGATGCCCTCGCCTGCCCGGTTGTGGGTTCCACAGTATATGGTGAGGGCTATCCTCCAGCCCGCCTTGAAGAGCATGGCGGTGGGCCAGATCTCCACGTCCACCGGGACCGGTACTCCCGGCGTGAGCCACTGGTTCTCCCGGAAGGTGTACCATGGCTGGTACGGGCGGGTCCTCTCCGGGTCCAGCGCCCTCAGGGAGGCGCGGAGCCATCCCCGGGATACCGGCTCGTCCGGGGAGCCCGGCACGTAGTAGGGGAACCTTATCTCCCTGCCGTTCTCGTCTATGGCCCGGAGCTCGACGGACAGGTCCACGTCCCGTCCGGTGGTGGAGACCCAGAAATGGGCCGACACCGGTCCCGCGATGCGGACGTCCTCGGTCAGGGGCTCGGTCATGAAGGTGACCCTTTCACCGCTTCCGTACTCGTCGGCCTCGAAGACCGCCTGGACGGACGCCTCTCGGGCGGGGTTTGCGCCTACCAGGGACTTCCTCTCGGCGTCCATGTAGAGCCTGGTCCACTGGGTGTTCTCCAGGGGCCAGGAGTTGCCGTAAACGTGGGTGAAGGTGTCCGGGCCGGTGCGCAGGGCCACGTCCACCCGGGGCTCCTCGTCCAGGCCCGTGTCCATCCCCTTCAGGTAATGGTCGAAGAAACGTAACACGGTGCGGTTTGCCCAGGGCTGGTAGGCCGACCCCCAGTGAGTCCCGCTGTACAGCAGAAGCCTCTTCTCGGGGCTTCCGGCCAGCTGGAAAGCGACTACGTTGCCCCGGAGGTGCAGGTCGGGGTCGTTGAGGCATCCCACCGACAGCATGGGGACCTCGATGTGCTTCGCCTCCTCGATTATCTTGGGGGTGTCCCTCCCGTCGGGGAAGAGGATGCCCAACCCCTTCTCCCACATCTCGTTCATGAGCGGGTTCATGAAATACAGGGGAAGGTAAGGGAGGGCGAGGAAGATGTTGTTGGCGATGAGTTGAAGGCCGAGGGCGAAGAAGACGCCGAACATGCAGGGAATGCCGCCCCGGTAGGCGATGTCGCGGTAGGGATCCAGGAGTCCCTCCCAGGGCACGATGGCGGCAAGGTGGGGAGGCCGCAGGCCCGCGACCCAGTACTGCGACATGGCGTAATAGGATATCCCGTACAGGCCGATCTTGCCCGTGCTCCAGGGCTGTGCCGCCGCCCATTCCACTGCGTCATAGTAATCGCGCGCTTCGAAGTAACTCAGGGCGTTGGTGATCCCCTCGGAACCACCGTATCCCCGGGTGCTCACCGAGATGTAGATGTAGCCCCGGGGTACCCAGTACTCGGGGTTGGCCTGCTCGAAGTACCAGTACCTGGTTCCCACTCCACCGTTGTCATCTACGCCGGGCATGACTCCGGCACCCACGCGGCGGGGATAAGGGGCAAAGGCCATGATGACCGGATACCGTCCCGGTTTGTCCGGCCTGTATATGTCGCATTGCAGCCGTGTCCCGTCCCGGGTGGGTATGAACACGTTCTCCTCCACCACTACCTGGATCGAGGGATCCGGTTGGCTGAGGCCGTAGTCGTATCGCCCGTCGTCCCTGTAGGCGTTCCCTTCGGCCGCCGCCCTTTCCCCTCCCCGGGGGAGGGGAGGAAGAAGGGAAAGGCAGCCCAGTACGCACAGGACCAGCAGAGCCGCCACCAGTGACCTCCAGTTCAAGCCGCTCACCCCCTTCATCTCCTCTTGGCCTTAGGGGATCCTTTCCCCGGTGAGAAAAACAGCGTTCGGTTTTACCCCCGGTTACCCTTCCGGGTTCGGTGCACCCCGACGTTTTTGAAATATTCCATCCATGCCGCAGCCCTGCCGCGGATGCTTTACTTTCTTTATCCATCGCGCCCTCGTTTGATGGGACTCCGTTTGGCCACCCGACGCGGTTGACGCATTGCGATTTTCCCCCTTTCACTGGCGCCGGCGTTGTGTCCGATGACTTTCCCGCCGGTCAAATGCCCCGGGGCGTGGTGTGCCACCTACGCTGCATGGTTAGCTCGCTTGGTTAAGTGATATTCCCGATATTTCCTTGGCCCACCCACGGTACCTGGTCGTCTTTGCCCATCGCCTGACCGGATGACCGGACTACCGCTTGATGAACGGACTGTACTGGCGCCAGGCGCCGCCTCTTCTCGCTCCAAGGGCAAGCTGCTGGACTCGTCGTCCGGGGTTCTTACCCCGGCCGTGCCCTAAAAAAGGCGACTCATTACATCCCTCCACGGTGGCCAGGATTCATGAAGGGAGGACTTAAGTGGCGCAATGAGCCCAGTAGCCGATCAGGACCTCTTTTCAACCCCCTGAGTTAAACGGCCATCCCCCTAAGACGATATCCCGTCCCACAAGATAATACCATAATACGTTACTTTATTTTATATTATGAGATTTCTTTTTCAAGCCGCCGTTAGTCGTTTTTCAGGGTCTTCCTCGAAGGCGAGGCAAGCTCGGGCTATCCGAGGGAAAACCCGGGGAATAGCGGCCGATAAGAGACAACCGGCAGGTATCGTTCCATCCGGTTTTCCTGCCCGCCCCATGCTCGGCTGAGACCGATCTCGATAGGTGCTCTTAGCGCATCCCGGAACCCTCTTTTCTATCCTGGCGTCCTTGTTGCCTCGGGTGCCAGCTCCCGTTTGAGCGTGCTTTGAATCCTATGTCAGGTAACCCTGAGGCCCTGCTTACCCACTGGAAACCCGTCCTTCCGGAAGCTTGCCCGAGATTTCCCGCCCGGTTCCCCTTGAACGCGGAAACTTATTGGGGTTTTCTCCCGCAAGGTTTCTGAAGTCGTTTCTATGATCCAGCCTCCAAGCCCAGCACCAAGCTGCATGTGAAGCCCCGCGCCTCACCCCGGAACATCTTTCACGAAGAGAGTTCCATGTCGAGATTGTCTTGAGCAAGGGTATGTAAATGCCGAAAAAAAGGTTAAAATGGAAGCGGTTGGATGGCTTGTTGAGGCTGGACAAGGGTCTGACGCGGTGGCAGAGATCAGTCTAAGCATACCCTTTTTCCTGTGCTACCGTTTCAGCGTCGCTTTCTCTCGGGTCAATAGGGCAAGGAGGAGGTAAGGATGGAAAAGATCTGGCTCAAGAACTACCCGCCGGGCGTTCCCCACGAGGTGGAGATCCCGAATCTCTCCTTGGGGAAGATGCTGGAAGATACTGCCAGGAATTATCCGGAAAACACGGCGATCATCTTCATCAACAACCGGATAAGTTACGCCCAGCTGGATCAGTATGCCAACAAGTTCGCCAACGTCCTTTCCGAGCTGGGGGTCAAGAAGGGAGACCGGGTGGCTATCCACCTGCCCAACCTCCCCCAGCTGGTCTTCGCCTATTACGGGACCATGAAGACCGGGGCGGTGGCGGTGATGTTCAACCCGCTCTATTCACCCCGGGAGATCGAGCACCAGCTCAGGGATTCCGGCGCCAAGGTGCTGCTCACCCTGGACAGGTTTTGGCCCCAGGTGTCCAAGGCCCTCGAGAAGGTCAAGCCGGACCACGTGCTGATAACCCGCGTAAAAGATTACCTGAAATTCCCCCTCAACCTCTTGGAGCCCATAAAGGCCAAGAGGGAGGGCCAGCACGTGGAGGTGGAGATCAACGCGTCCCGTTATGGCCTCAAGAGCATGCAGGAGCTCAAGCCCCTGATGGACAGGGCTCCCGCTTCCCGACCCGATGTGGAGATAGACCCCGCCAGGGACCTCGCCGTGTTCCAGTACACCGGGGGGACCACCGGGATTTCCAAGGGCGTGATGCTGACCCACCGCAACCTGGTTTCCAATGTCATCCAGCTCTCGGCCTGGGACAGGCAGGCCAGGAAGGGCGAGGAGAGGGTGCTCTGCACCCTCCCCTTCTTCCATTCCTACGGCATGACCGTGGACATGAACCTGGGCGTTTATATGGGTTACACCCTCATACTGGTGCCCAACCCCCGGGACCTGCACATGGTGACGCAGATGATCAAGAAGCACCGCCCCACGTTGTGGCCGGGCGTACCTGCCATGTACATCGCCCTGCTCAATTCCCCCGAGGTGAAAGAGGGCAGGCTCGACGTCACCTCCATCAGGGCCTGCCTGAGCGGGGCGGCCCCGCTCCCGGTGGAGGTCCAAGAGGAGTTCGAGTCCATCACGGGGGGAAAGCTGGTGGAGGGATACGGCCTGTCGGAGGCCAGCCCGGTGACCCACGCTAATCCCCTGGAGGGCATGCGCAAGCCTGGGAGCATAGGCATGCCCCTCCCCAGCACCGAGGTGAAGATCGTGGACGTGGAGGACCGCACCCGGGAGCTGCCCATCGGGGAGGTGGGGGAGCTGGCGGTGCGGGGCCCCCAGGTGATGCAGGGATATTGGAACATGCCCGACGAGACCGCCCTGGTGCTCGACGAGGAGGGCTGGCTTTACACGGGGGACATCGCCCGGGCCGACGAGGACGGGTTCTTCTACATCGTGGACCGCAAGAAGGACATGATCATTGCCAGCGGGTACAACATCTATCCCCGGGAGGTGGAGGAGGTCCTCTTCGAACATCCCAAGATCGCCGATGCCGCGGTGGCCGGGGTGCCCCATCCCAAGCGAGGCGAGACGGTGAAGGCTTACGTGGTGCTCAAGGAGGGGGAGACGGCCACCGCGGAGGAGATCATCGAGTTCTGCCGGGAGCGGCTTTCCCGTTACAAGGTTCCCACCGAGGTGGAATTCCGCCAGGAGCTGCCCAAGACCATGGTGGGGAAGGTATTGAGGAGGGTGTTGGTGGAAGAGGAGAAGAAGAAGTTGGAGGCCCAGGGCGAGAGCTCGGCTTGAGACGCCTTTCGAGCGGGGGAAGCCTCGCGCTTCCCCCGCCTTTTCTTTTTGGGCATCAAGCGGTCGTGCTGAACCGGGGCGAGCACCCGGTCGTCACCTGTTCCCGCCGAAAGGTGAACGGGCGGGACGCATGGAC
>JBBFMI010000140.1:0-5577 GCA_037478635.1 Candidatus Geothermincolales bacterium
GTATGCCTCATCCAGGCTGCTTGCTTCCTCGTAAAGGAAGTCCAGGAAGCGCATCCTCACCCCTTCCCGTTGGAGATCCTTAACGCAAGGGTGATGGCAAGTCCGCACCAACACCTCTTCCGCCCCGCGGAGCATCTCCATGGTCTCCAGCGTGATCTGCCCCACGGGGCCGGGCCCCAGGCCCACCACTACGACCCGCGGTCTTCTCCTCTTCTCTTGCATGGGCGTTTATCCCCTCTCCCGTCGATCTTACTCTCCTTTAAGAACGCCTGTATCGAGACCCAAAGGTCCTAGTTCTCCCGGGAAAAACCGTCCCTTTTCCGGCCTCCCGCGCCCGCCGTCCGGGCAATAGGCTCGGCCGCGCTTTCTCATTCAACCTGCAGGGAGCTGGGAAAAATTCCAACCCTCCTCTTCATCCCCGGCATGTACGGCGTCCAAGGAGGCCCCTAAAACCCCTCGATAGCGAATACGCGGGCCGCCGAAAACCTCTAAGCCTCGGGGCGGGACGTCCCCTTTCGGTATGACTTCACGTCGCCTGGCTTCTTTTCCCCTACTCTTTCCCTCGCCACGCGTTTGCCGCGAGGTCCCTTTTCGGCCACCCGGACCATCCTGCCCTTCCCGGCTGATTGCACGTCCTTCAAGAAGGATATGAGCGCCATCAGGTTATCCCTTCCCGCAATTCTCCAGGATCCCCTGGGGTAGGGCAATCTTATCTCCTGGTAAGCCCGGTGATAGAGGGCGTGCCGGAAGGGATAGCCTCCGCCCGCCGCCACCTCCAGGTAGTCCTTCCACTTCCTCGCGCCCCTCGCGTTCAACTTCAGCACCACCGTGTCTGCCGCATGTCCCACTTCCCTGATCCCCAGGGCCCTGCAGGTGAACCTCAACTTGGAGGCCTCGAAGAGATGCTCCGTCTCCGGAGGCAAGGGTCCGTACCGGTCCCGGACCTCGGACTTGAGCGCGTCCACCGCCTCGGGATCCGGCGCCTCGGCCAACCGGCGATATACCTCCACTCTACGGGAGGTCTTCTCTATGTATTCCTCGGGGATGAAGACCGCGAGGGGGAGGTCGATGGTTACCTCGGAGGACCGGGGCCTACGTACCCCCCGGAGCGAATCGACGGCCTCCGCGAGCATGCGGCAGTAGAGCTCGAACCCCACCGCCTCCACGTGGCCGTGCTGCTCTGGACCCAGCAGGTTGCCCGCGCCCCGGATCTCCAGGTCCTTCATGGCCACCCGCAGGCCGGAACCCAGCTCCGAGAAATCCCTTATCACCTTCAGGCGCTGTAAAGCCCCATCGGTAAGGGGAGCCCCCTCCCCGAACAGGAAAAGGGCGAAGGCCTGGCGGGCACTCCTTCCCACCCTTCCCCTCAGGTGGTAGAGCTGGGAAAGGCCCAGTCGCTCGGCCCCGTCGACGATGAGGGTGTTGGCGTTGGGGATGTCCAGGCCGGATTCCACGATTGTGGTGCAAACCAGCACGTCCGCCCTTCCCTCCACGAAGTCCGCCATCACCCTCTCCAGCTCCCTCTCCCGCATCTGGCCGTGGCCCATCACCACCCGGGCCTCGGGAACCAGCTCCTTGACCTTGCGGGCCACCAGGGGAAGGGTGTTTATCCGGTTGTGGACGAAGAACACCTGGCCCCCCCGGGCGAGTTCCCGTCGCACCGCCTCCTGTACCAGCTCGTCCCTCCAGGGACTGACCATGGTGATAACCGCCTGGCGGTCCTGGATGGGAGTGTCGATGATGCTCATGTCCCGGATGCCGGAAAGCGACATCTGGAGGGTGCGGGGGATGGGGGTAGCGGTAAGCGTTAGCACGTCCACGTTACGCCGGAGGGCCTTGAACTTCTCCTTCTGCTCCACCCCGAACCGATGCTCCTCGTCGATTATGACCAGGCCCAGGTCGAAAAAGGCCACGTCATCCTGGAGCAACCGGTGGGTGCCGATGATCACGTCCACTTTCCCCCGGGCAAGGTCGTCCAGGATGGCCCTCTGTTCCGCGGGAGACTGAAAGCGGGAAAGCGCCTCCACCCTCACCGGGAAGGAGGAATACCGCTCCCGGAACGTGCGCAGGTGTTGCTGGGCCAGCACGGTGGTGGGGACCAGGACCGCCACCTGCTTTCCATCCATGACCGCCTTGAACGCAGCGCGCACGGCCACCTCGGTCTTCCCGTAGCCCACGTCGCCGTACACCAGGCGGTCCATGGGCACGGGGCGTTCCATGTCCTCCTTCACTTCCCTTATCGCCTTCTCCTGGTCGGGGGTCTCCACGTAGGGGAAGGAGCTCTCCAGCTCCCACTGCCACACGTCATCGGGGGAGAAAGAGTGCCCTTCCGCCGCCATCCTCTCCGCGTAGAGCTGGAGAAGGTCTATGGCCATCTTCTTCGCCGAGGCCCTGGCCTTCCTGGTCACCCTCCTCCAGTGAGGACTGGACAACCTATGGATGGTGGGTTTATCCGCTCCCACATAGCGGTGGACCAGGTCGATGCGGTCCGTGGGAACGTAGAGCACGTCCCCCTCCGCGTACTTGAGGAGCAGGTATTCCCGGTCGGCACCGTTCACCTGGCGTCGGACCAGGCCACCGTACACGGCAACCCCGTGGTGTAGATGGACCACGAAATCTCCTTCCTTGAGATCCCACCAGCCCTCCACCGGTTGACCGGAAGGAGGCTTGGAGGGAATCCACCGGCGAGAGGACAGGCCGAATACCTCCGCTTCCGTCAGGAAGGCCACTTTCCTCCCGGGCAACTTGAACCCGCCGGTCCACTCCTCCACCGAAAGGACCACCGCATCATCCGCCGGGGTCTCTTTGGAGTAGGGCACCTCGTTCTCCGCCAGGATCTCCTCCATCCTCCGCATCCTGCCCTCACCGGCCAGGATAAGGTGGACCTGCCACCCCTCCCGCCGGAGAGATGCCAGGTCTGCCAGGAACTCGTCCACCCTTCCCTGGTACCTGGGAATCCCCACCGTGTCCAGGGACACGTGGCACTGGGAAGCGAAGGGGTCGAGAAAGACCTGGACCACCCCCCGATCCGATGCCCTTTCCAGCAATCCTCCCCATTCTCCGGCAAGGGATTCCTTCAATATAAACGGCTGGGTCCATACCAAAAGTGCATCATCGGAAAGCAGCGCCAAGAGCTCCTCCTCTTCCTCTCCCCACGTCTTCACGGGGAAGATCTCCACTTCCTCGAGGGACTCGAGGGACCGTTGGTCTACCGGGTGAAAATAACGGAGCCTGTCGACCGTGTCCCCGAACAGCTCGATCCTCACCGGCCAGGGGTAACCAGGGTCGAACACGTCTATGATGCTTCCCCTCACGGCGAACTGGCCTGCTCCTTCCACCAGGTATTCGCGTTCATAGCCCATGTCGGACAGCCTGCCCAGCGTCTCCTCCCAGTCGAGCGTCTCTCCCAGCTTCACCGAGAGATTTCTCGGCGATCGCATGGAGGGAAAGCGGCGTCGGAAAGCCTCCGCCCCCACCACCACGACCTTTTCCTCGCCTTCGGCAAGGGAACGGAGCGCCCTCCCCCGGAGGGCGACCGCCTCGGGGTCTTCTCCCCTCTCGCCGGCGATGTGGATCTCCCGAAAAGCCAGCGTCTCCACCATTTCCCTCCCCAGGAAACGGGAGAGGAAGGCGAAGGAATCGTCGACCTCCGGGTCGGGCACCACCATCACCAATGGACCCGGGTTTGCCTCCAGCAGGCAGGCGGCCAGGAAGGGGAAGAGTTCCCTCTCCGCCCTGACCACCATCCGGGGCAAAGAGGGCGGGATGAGCCCCCCTTCCCGCATCGCCTCTGCCAGGATCCCTTTCAATCTCCTCCAGGCCGGACCCATGGGCACGATGGCTCTCATCCAGCTAAATTCCTCCTTTTGCCGAGAGGTGAACCTCTTTCGGGACTCTACGACCGGAGCCGGACCTCATGCGGTCGATCATCGCCGGCTATATATCAGATACGTGCTCTTTTTTCCGCGGTTTCCTCCACTACGCGTCTTTCACAGGTAACAGGCACGACCCCTATCACCGGGACATACCCTCCAAGCTCCGAGGTCTTGGCGCAGGAAACAAGCCCCGCCACGAGGGCGAAGCCCATAACCAATTCTAAACCCTGGTATAGATGGGTAACCCTGCAAACCTCCATCGCGACATCCCCCTCAGGTCACCTTCTAATTAGGGACTGGACCCTCGTCAGTCGATCAAACCCCACAGATGGGAATAGAATATGGGCCGTGTTTTTTCGCCGCGCCCGCCGCATCGATAGTATCCCTCGACAGCGCCGGGGTTTTTCGGCAGGGGATGAACGCTGCAAGGGTAGGGAGGCCCTGGGCCGCGATCTTGCCCTGGCTTATGACCTGGGGAGCTTAAAATGCGGACGACATCTGCCCGCATAAGGGAACCTCCTTTCTTTTCGAATCGCTGGTTACATGAGCCTGGGCTATTCCCCGTGGGGGCAAGGCCTGAAACCCGAGAACAAGCCTTCATCTCGAGGGTCTTCTTATCGGGCGATTTCCACCCCATGAGATTTCCTCCCATAAAGACCGATCGCGCTCGAGGAACTCCCATCGGTCAATCCTCCAGGCAGGGGCTTTGATCGGCGGACAGAGATCTCTTAAATGCGATAATGAGAGGTTATCTTATGGATACAAAAGGGCGGTCCGGCATGGGGGAGGAAGACTCTCCCGGCGCCGGGCTTGATAGAGATTGAGGGTTCGCCGGGACCACGTTGCGCCCCCAAATGCCTTTAACTATAATTGTTTTTCTGGATTTTCGTGGCCCCTGATACCTGATGAGAGGTGTGTGAAGATGCAGGATAAACTGACCGTCTATCCCCGGGAAGGGAAAGGCAAAGAGTACTGCCGGAAGATCCGCCGGGAAGGCAAGGTTCCCGCCGTGATATATGGGCACGGTTTCGAGCCCATGCCGGTCTGCCTGGTGGAAAAGGAGTTCCGCGCCCTGCTGAGGAGGGAGAAAGGCATCCACGGCCTGCTGAACCTCGAGGTGGAGGGCAACGGCGAGCACATGGTCCTCATAAAGGAGATACAGAAAGACCCCATCAAGGATAACCTCCTTCACGTGGACTTCCAGAAGGTCAGGGCAGATGAGGCCATCAGCGCCGTGGTCCCCCTCAAGCTGGTGGGCGAGCCCAGGGGCGTTCGGGCGGGTGGACTGCTCCAGCATTTCCTTTACGAAGTCCACATCCAATGCCTGCCCAAGGACCTGCCAGAGGAGATCGTGGTGGACATCTCCCACCTCAACGTCAAGGAAAGCCTGCCCGTTGCCAACCTCCCCCGGCTGGAGGGCATACGATACCTCAACAGCCCCGAAGAGGTCGTGGTGTCCATCACTCCCAAGCGTGTGCGGGCCGGTGTCCGAGCCGCCATGTTGCCTGAGGAGGAAGAGGCTCTCGCCGAGGAAGGAATAGCTGGAGAGGAAGCCCCCGAAGAGGGCGCCGGCGAGATCGAGGAGGCCCAAGAATCCGGAGAGGAATGAAATCCGGGGGAGGGGCCTGACCCTTGTGGAAGAGACCTGATCCTCCTGCAAACGCCGGGGGGACCCTTATAGTGGGCCTTGGCAATCCCGGCT